>DJQG01000024.1:2553-8143 GCA_002438685.1 Ruminococcaceae bacterium UBA6392
GCTGTAATAGGCGGCGTTGTCGATTCGATTCATCCGTCTCTGCCGAAAGCCGCCAGCGTGCTTGTCAAAAAGGGCGAGGAGGGCAAGATAAAGACCGATGTCGAGCTCTGTGTCGATGTTCAGGCGCCTGTCGAGAAAGGGCAGGTGCTCGGCAAAGTTGTGCTGAGTCTCGGGGACGAGAAGATAGGGGAGTATAATATCGTCTCGCCCGATGCCGTGCGCGCGCTGACTTTCAAAGATATTTTCTTCCGCCTGCTCAAATCCCTCGCCTGAAAACTGTATAAATATACAAATTGAGCGCCCGCTTTTTGTCGGATAATACAAAAAAGACCGATATTGTGTATTGGGAATAAAATAAAACTCACAGATGTTATAATTAGCTCGTGTGCTTAAGGGAAAAACAAAGAAAAGAGGAAAAATTTGTGAAAAACTATTTCAGCCGGCTTATGTCGAGCGCGAAGAAGTCGGAGTTCATCGTCTGGTGGATTTTCCGTCTTGTCATGATCGGCGCGATGGTGAGCCTGATATTCACCAACCCGCCCTCGGATCTTCCGAAGCCGCAGATGGCGCTTCAGCTGTTTGCAAATCTCGTCGGTATGTTTGCTTGGGAGATAATCCAGGCTCTGCCCGAGAAGAACTGCCTGCGCCAGCTCCCGTCCTATTGCCAGACCGTCGCGTCCGTCGGACTGCTGCTCGCATCCTTCGGCGGCGCATTCCTGAACTTCTATTATTCCATCTTCATGTGGGATAAGATTCTCCACCTGCTCGGCGGAGCTGAGGCAGTGTTCATGGGCTATGAGCTCGCGACCGCCATGCAGAAGCGCGACAAGAAGCAGTGCGATCTGCCGATAGTCCTGCTCTGCGCTCTCGGCTTCTCGTTCTTTATCTCCACCTGCTGGGAGCTCTTCGAGTTCAGCTTCGATCAGATAGCGGGCGGCGACTCTCAGCATTGGTCGTATGAGCTTGCAAAGGCGGCGAACAATACGAGAACTTTCTTTAAGCCCGGAGATCCCGCGCGTTTCGCTCTCATGGACACCATGACCGATATAGTTTTCAATACCCTCGGCGCAGTGCCGTTTTATATCATACTTAAAATAGTGCCTTATCATCATAAGGGCAAGAACAATGTCAACGAGATGTTCGCCCCCAAAGGCGCAGAAAAGGAACTTGCACAGGCAAAATGAGTTTTCGCTGTCCCGTATGCTCGCAGGAGCTGAAAAAAGGAGAAAAAATATGGGTGTGTCCGCAAGGGCACACCTTTGATATCGCTGCAAAAGGCTATGTGAATCTGCTGATGAGCAACTCGTCCGGCGCAAAGCGCCACGGCGACGACCGCCTGATGATAAACGCGCGGCGCGACTTTCTTTCAAAGGGCTTTTATGCGCCTCTGCGCGAGACCGTTTATGAGGCTCTTTCGGCGGATTTTCCGCGCGGCGGCACTCTGCTCGACGCAGGCTGCGGCGAGTGCTGGTACACTTCGTATTTTAAAAGCAGGCTCGGCGAATCGGGACTTGAGCCGCAAGTGCTCGGCGTGGATATCTCAAAATACGCGCTCGAAAAAGCGCCGAAAAACTGTGGAGTTGAACGCGCCGTGGCGAGCATATATAAGCTGCCCGTGGGCGACGGCGAATGCGACGCGCTCGTGAATATTTTCGCGCCCGCCTGCCCGCAGGAATTTTCGCGCGTGCTCAAAAAAGACGGCGTATTCGTCAAGGCGATACCGCTTGAAAAGCATTTGTGGGAGTTAAAAAGCACCGTGTATGACGCGCCGTATGAGAACGAAGTCCCGCCGAATGATATCGAGGGCTTCCGACTTGTCGGTGAAAAGAAGATATGCTATACTTTTGCGCTCGAAAGCGGGAAAGATATAATAGACCTTTTCAATATGACTCCATATTGCTACAAAACCTCGCAGCAGGACAGGGCGAAGCTCGAAAAATTGAGCACGCTCACCGTCAGCGCGCAGTTCAGCGTGATTACTTATAAAAAGTTATAACGCTGCGCAGCATATGATTTCAAATCCCTCGGTTTTATTCTTTGAAACCGGGGGATTTTTCTGCTCTTTTTGGCGTTTGTTATTGTAAAAATTGCGTTTTCGTCGTATACTAACTATGTATGAAAGCCACGCGGAAATACCGCATCGATATATCCGGCAGGAAAGGAAGTATAATTTATGCAGCTTGAACTCAAAAGACCCGAGGATTGCATGTTTGATGAAATATCCCTCGGTGAGATAATGCTCCGCCTCGATCCGGGCGCGGGCAGAATAAAGAATTCGCGCTCTTTCACCGCCTGGGAAGGCGGCGGAGAATACAATGTCGCGCGCGGACTGCGCCGCTGCTTCGGGCTTCGCACCGCAGTCATAACCGCCCTCGCGGATAACGAGGTCGGCAGGCTCATAGAGGACTTCATTCTCCAGGGCGGAGTCGATACCTCGTTTATAAAGTGGATGAGCTACGACGGTATCGGCAGAAACGTCCGAAACGGACTCAACTTCACCGAGCGCGGCTACGGAATCCGCGGAGCCGTCGGAGTGTCCGACCGAGGCAACACTGCCGCATCCCAGCTCAGAGCAGAGGATGTCGATTGGGACTATATCTTCGGCAAGCTCGGCGTCCGCTGGCTGCACACGGGCGGAATTTTTGCCGCTCTGTCCGAGACGAGCGCGGAGACCGTTATCGCCGCAGTCAAAAAGGCGAAGGAATACGGCACCGTTGTCTCCTATGACCTCAACTACCGCCCGTCGCTCTGGAAGGGCATCGGCGGTCAGGAGAAGGCGCAGCAGGTCAACCGCGAAATAGCTAAATATATCGATGTCATGATCGGCAACGAGGAGGATTTCACCGCCTGCCTCGGGCTTGAGGTCGAGGGCAACGACGCAGGACTCAAGAAGCTCAATGTTGACGGCTACTGCAAGATGATCGAAAACGCCGTTAAGGTATATCCGAATTTTAAAGTCGTTGCAACAACGCTCAGAACCGTCAAGACCGCAACGGTCAACGACTGGAGCGCTATCTGCTGGGCGGACGGCAAGCTCTATGAAGGCATGAAGCTCGACTCGCTCGAGATATTCGATCGCGTCGGCGGCGGCGATTCATTCGCATCTGGTCTCATCTACGGTCTGATGACCGAGGGCGATCCTCAGTATGCGGTCAACTGCGGCATAGCGCACGGAGCGCTGGCGATGACCACCCCGGGCGACACTTCAATGGCAAGCAAGCGCGAGGTCGAGGCCGTTATGAACGGCGCAGGCGCGAGAGTTCAGAGATAAGAGAGGGAGATAAAAATGGACAAAGAACAAATACTGACTAAAATACAGGACTGCGGCATCGTCGCGGTCGTAAGAGCGGAGAGCGCCGATCAGGCGAGCAGAATCGCCGACGCGTGCATCGAGGGCGGCGTCGCGGCTATCGAGCTGACATTCACCGTTCCCCATGCAGATAAAGTCATCGAGGAGCTTGCAAAGCGCTACACTCCCGAGCAGATGATTCTCGGCGCAGGCACGGTCATGGACGCGCCGACCGCGAGAATAGCCATGCTCTCCGGCGCAAACTTCGTTGTCAGCCCCTATTTTGACCCCGAGACCGTGAAGATGTGCAACCGCTACAGAGTTGCCGTCATGCCCGGCATAATGACCGTCAAAGAGGCTGTCGCCGCCATGGAGGCGGGCGCGGATATACTCAAGGTATTCCCCGGCGATGTCTTCGGTCCGAAGATAATCAAGGCTATAAGAGGACCGATACCCTACGCGAAGATGATGCCTACCGGCGGAGTCGATGTCGATAACGCCGCCGATTGGATCAAGGCCGGCGCAGTCGCAGTCGGCGCGGGCAGCTCGCTGATCGCAGGCGCAAAGACCGGCGACTATCAGCGCATCACCGACACCGCACGCAGGTTTGTCGAAAACATAAAGGCGGCGCGCGAGGGCAGATAAACCCGAAATGAAAACAAAAGTAAAGGAATTTATATGTTTGTAGATATTGCAAAAATCAAAATCAAAGCCGGGAACGGCGGCGACGGCGCGGTGACTTTCCACCGCGAGAAATATGTCGCGTCCGGCGGTCCCGACGGCGGCGACGGCGGCAAGGGCGGAGATATCATATTCGAGGTTGACGATAACCTCGCGACCCTTGCGGACTTCCGCTATAAGAGAAAATACACCGCTCCCGACGGAAAACGCGGCGACGGCGGACGCAGGCGCGGCAAAAACGGCGAGAATCTCGTTATCAAGATTCCGCGCGGAACGATAATCCGCGAGGCGGAGTCGAACGCTGTTATGGCGGATATGTCCGAAAAGACCTCGTTCGTTGCCGCAAAAGGCGGCCGCGGCGGCTGGGGCAACACCCATTTCAAGACCCCGACCCGCCAGACACCGCGTTTTGCCAAGAGCGGCACTCCCGGTGAGGAGTGGGAGGTCATTCTCGAGCTGAAGCTTCTCGCCGATGTCGGTCTGCTCGGATTTCCGAATGTCGGCAAGTCAACATTTATCTCGGTCGTCAGCGAGGCAAAGCCAATAATCGCGGACTATCATTTCACAACCATAACTCCCGTCCTCGGCGTTGTCACCATGGGCGAGGGCGAGTCGTTTGTTGTCGCGGATATCCCCGGACTCATCGAGGGCGCGAGCGACGGCGTCGGTCTCGGTCACGAATTCCTGCGCCATGTGGAGCGCTGCCGTATGCTTCTTCATATAATCGACGCGGCGGGCAGCGAGGGCAGAGACCCGATAGAGGATTTTGAGAAGATAAACGCAGAGCTCGAAAAGTTCGACCCCGAGCTTTCAAAGCTTCCGCAGATCGTTGCGGCGAATAAAATAGACATGGCGGACGATGCTCAGATCGAGCGTCTGCGCGAGTATTTCACCTCCCGCGGCTATGAGTTCTATACCATGTGCGCACCGATTCAGGAGGGCACTGCCGAAGTCATAAACGCAGTCGCGAAACGGCTAAAAACTTTGCCGCCGATAAAACGCTACGAGGCGCAGGAGATACCCGTCGAGATGTTCGAACGGCAGAAGGACACGGGCTTCACCGTGCGCGAGGAGGACGGCGTGTTTATCGTCGAGGCTCCGTGGCTGCTCAAGATACTTCAGCGCACCGATATGGACGACTATGAGTCGCTCCAGTATTTCCAGCGCGTGCTGCATTCGAGCGGCATACTTGACAAGCTCGAAAGCATGGGCATCCAGCAGGGCGACACCGTTGAAATTTACGATCTCGAGTTCAACTATATGCCGTAACGGAGGCTTCTCATTTGATAGGAATAAGCGAAGAACTGAAAAATACCGATCCCGATTTGCTCAGTCCGCTGACTCTCGCTTTTATAGGCGATACGGTGTTTGACCTGCTCGTCAGGGGCAATCTCGTCATGCAGGCGAACCGCCCCGTCGGCAAGCTGCATCCGCTCGCGGCGAAGCGGGTCTGCGCCGCCGCTCAGGCGAGGGCAGCGCAGGTCATAGCGCCTATCCTGACCGAGCACGAAGCCGATATCTATCGGCGCGGCAGAAACGCACATACCGGCAGAGTCCCCAAGAGCGCAAGCTCCGCCGAATATCACAGCGCAACGGGTCTCGAAGCGCTGTTCGGCTGGC
>DJQG01000040.1 GCA_002438685.1 Ruminococcaceae bacterium UBA6392
AGCGTGCTGCCCGCGCCGGCTCGCGCTGCGGCATTATTGACATTGCGAAGTCCGCCGAATGACGGACCGCCGAAGCGAGCCAGGAGCATATGCGCGTCGCGCGTCTGATTCATCTGCGCCTGCGCAAGATCAATATCGCTCTCCGGGCGGAGGCTCAGCGCAAGCTCGCGCGCATCGGGGCATGCCGTGAACTGCGCGAGACGCTCCAATATTTTATCAAATTCCAAAGCCGTTAAATGGCGGTTCATATTCTGAGACATTGTTATTCCTCTCGTTTAAGTTACTGCTTATAATATAAAGTTATCACATCTGTGCCGCCATGTAAAGCAAAAAGAAAAAAATAAGGCCGGCGCATTTGGGCAAAAAATAAAAAGGTCACAATCTGCGCTTTTCGGACGCAAACTGTGACCTTCAACATTTTTGCTCTTTGGTCTGCGCTGAATGCGGCAGCCGCAGACAGCTTTATCAGTCGCTCGTGTAAGGAAGAAGAGCAACGTGACGGGCACGCTTGATAGCGGTGGTAAGCTCTCTCTGGTGAGCGGCGCAGTTGCCGGTGACTCTTCTGGGAAGAATCTTCGCTCTGTCAGAGATATACTTATGAAGTTTGGCTGTGTCCTTGTAATCTATGCACTCAACCTTGTCGACGCAGAAAGCGCAAACCTTCTTGCGGCCCTTGCGGTTGGGTCTTCTGTCGTTTTTCTCATATGCCATGATGTTAACCTCCTCTTTGGCTAAGGTGGAAGCCGAAAGCCGTTTTGCGGCTCTGGGCTATTCGTTCGGCGTCAGACGCCGTGTTCAAGTTTTTCTCAGAACGGGAGATCGTCGCTTATCGGGATCTCTTCGAAATCGTCCGCTCCGCCTGTGGCGAAGGACGCTGCGGGCTGAACGCGCGCGGGCTGCTCGTTCTGGCGTGCACCCGTGCCGGTCTCTGCCTTTGATCCGCAGAAGCTGACTTCCTCGGCAACTATTTCAAACGCGGTGCGCTTGTTGCCGTTCTTGTCCTCGTAGTTGCGCTGCTGGATACTTCCGCGAACAGCGATCATTGATCCCTTATGGAAGTAGCGGGAGACGAACTCCGCAGTCTGTCTCCAGGCGACAACGTTGATGAAATCGGTCTGCTTCTCTTCACCCTGTCTCTGGAAGCGGCGATCGACCGCAACAGAGAAAGTTGTGACTGCGACGCCGGAAGCGGTGGTACGCAGTTCGGGATCGGCAGTAAGTCTGCCCATGATTATTGCAACGTTAAGCATCTTTGTTTCCTCACTTTCTGACAACGAGTGAGCGGAGAACGCCGTCGGTTATACCGGCGATACGGTAGAACTCCTCGGGGAACTCAGGTGCAGCACTGAAATTGAACAGAGCGTAGAATCCCTCGGGCTCATCGTCGATAGCGTAAGCGAGCTTGCGCTTGCCCCACTCATCAATGCTGTCCAGAGTGCCGTTCTGCTCGATGAGAGCCTTGAACTTCTCGATGAGAGCGGGAACGCCCTCCTCACCGTTCTTGACGGAGAAAACCATCATTGCTTCATAGCTGTTGTTTGCTGACATTCTTAAAGCACCTCCTTCTGGTCTTTTGGCTGCGGTTCGTCCGCAGCAAGGATTAGCCGCTTTTTCCTGCGGCAATTAGTTATTTTAACAGTGTTCGGCACTTTTGTCAACATATTTTTTTCATGAGTAAAATCGCGCTAACTCTTGTCAATCCGGCATATTAGTGGTAATATTTATATAAATCAGAAACGAACGCAGGTGATTTTCATGACAAGCCCGGCAACCGGAAGACCCGCGCACAACAGACGCACGGCATACACAAAAACGGCAATACGCCGCACCTTCTTCGAACTGCTTGAAGAAAAGGACTTCGACAAGATCAGCGTGCGAGAGATATGTCAGCGCGCGGACATCAACAGAAGCACCTTCTACCGCCACTATGACGACATCAACGCGCTGATGAAGAGCATCGAGGCCGAGTTCGTCTCCGATATCGATAATCAGATCGAGAGAATGGATCCCGAGGTTTTCGATGCAGTATTGGTCGGTCTGTTTGATATTGTCCGGGATAATTCCGACCTGTGCTGCTACATGATGAGATGCGGTCCGCGAAAGGGCTTCATCAACTCTCTGTTCGTCAAGAACTACGACAGGACGCAGATAAAGTGGAAGAGGTTCTTCCCCGAGATTACTGACAAGCAGTTCCGCTGGATGTATATAATGTTCTTCAACGGCATCGTCAGCGTCATTGCGGAGTGGATAAACTCCGGCTTCCGCGAAGATCCGGCGACTATCGTCTCGTTCACAACAAGCATATATTTCAACGGCTTTAGAAAATATTTCTAAACTGTTTATAATTTTTGGCGACACAAATCACTTTTTGTGTCGCTTTCTGCACATACTTCCAGATACTGTTCCTTGTTTTTAAGTTTGAGGACAATATATACTTTTATTAATGCGGCACAACCGCTAAAATGAAAGGAGTCCTCAGAATGAGACAGTCACTCACAGTCAGAAGAGCCGAACACTTCGGCATAAACAGGAAGATAATCGCAAACATGACCGCGCAGAGCTGGCACGACATTCCCCATGTCGTTGTTACAAACGAGCCTGAGGCGTCCGAATTTCTGAAAGTTTTCAAAGAAATCAACGAAGGGCGCGCAAAAGAAGACAAAATCACGCTCAACGCAGTTATATTAAAAGTAATAACAGAGGCGCTCAAGAAGTGCCCCGCGATGAATGCACATATAGATTTCAAGCCCCGCCTTGTCCGCGGATGCGTGACGGAATTCGACGAGATAAATATCTCGATGCCCATGCTCCTCGACTCGGGTGAGATGATGACGGTCAATCTGCACAACATGCAGGACAAGAACCTCAGGGATATCAGAGATACTCTCGCCGATGTTCAGCGCAGAGCGAAAAATTCAAATATGTCGCAGGTCATGTACGATGTCTCGCTCAACGACACGCTGCAGGGGCTTGCAAAAGGCAAATTGGTTCAGACGATATCCCGCCTCATCGGCTCAAAGACCGGAAAGCACAGAGTAAAAACACTCTCCGGCAAAAGCAAGAAAGAATATTACGACATACCCGAGCGCGACAGGCTCACAAAATACGACATTGAGCAGGGCACGATAACCGTGTCGAACCTCGGTTCGCTCTACAAGGACTGGGACGGCATCTGCGCGCTGCTTGAGATAATCCCGCCGCAGGTCGCCGCGATAGGCGTCGGCGCTCCGCGCGACACGGCGATTGCAAACCCCGACGGCACGGTAACGGTCGGCAAGAAGCTCGTTTTCACTGTCGTTTTCGACCACCGTGCGCTTGACATGGGCGATGTAGTCCCCTTCCTGAAGTCTATCGACGAGACTTTCAAGCACCCGGAAGTTATCAAGGAGTGGATCTGACGGAGCCTTTAAAAAAAGGAGAGAACATGGACGAACAGAACAGATGGCTCAGCTGGGCTATTGANNCCATTTTGTGGTCTTCCACCACCACAAACAGCTGGTTGGTGGGCGACTCCACATATATCGGGTAGTCCTTCATCTCCAGAGCCTCGCGCAGGCGGGGCTGACCTATGGGCGCGACCCATATGACCGCGAGAGATACGAGCGGATAAGAGAGATATCCGCCGAGATGGTCGCCCACAAGAGCGATATTCCGACAGAAAAGGTCAAAGAGCTTTTCTGCAATGAGACGGGATATCAGACACCGAAAGTCGATACCCGCGCCGCAATTTTCAATGACGGAAATTTTGCTCGTCCACGAATCGAACGGCACATGGTCGCTCCCCGGCGGCTGGTGCGATGT
>DJQG01000038.1 GCA_002438685.1 Ruminococcaceae bacterium UBA6392
TCATTTAAGTTTACAATGTGAATAAATTCATACGGAGATGGTAAAAATGGAACTTTCAGACTACAGAAAAGAACTTGACTCGATCGACGCGCAGATGCTTGAGCTTTTCAAGAAGAGGATGAACACCGTGCGCGGCGTTGCGGAATATAAAAAAGAAAACAAGCTGCCCGTACTCCAGCAGGGCAGAGAGCGCGAGATTCTTGCCGCCGCGGCGGCGGGAGCAGGCGAAGAGCTCGAAGACTACGCCCGCACATTTTTCGCAACCCTCATGGATGTCAGCCGCTCTTATCAGGAGAGACTGACCGCAAAGGGCGGCGTTATCTCGGAAACTATAACCGATGCGCTCAAAAACACTCCGCCGATATTCCCGAAGCACGGCACCGTCGCCTGCCAGGGCGTTGAGGGCGCATATTCCCAGCTCGCCTGCGACAAGCTCTTTACCGCTCCGTCCATCTCATATTTCAAGAATTTCGAGGGCGTGTTCGCCGCCGTTGAACAGGGGCTGTGCGAATACGGTATTCTTCCGATCGAAAACAGCACCTACGGCACGGTAAACGAGGTCTACGACCTGATGAAAAATTACCGTTTCCATATTGTAAGAAGCATCAAGCTGAAGGTTGACCACTCCCTGCTCGTCCTGCCCGGCACAGAGCTTAAGGATGTCAAAGAGATATTCTCCCACGAGCAGGCAATCGGCCAGTGCTCGGAGTTCCTCAAGGCGCACCCCGGCATAAAGGTCACCGTGTGCGACAACACCGCCGCCGCGGCAAAGATGCTCCACGAGAGCGGCAGGCACGACGCCGCGTCCATTTCCTCGTCGGGCTGCGCGAATCTCTACGGTCTGAAAAAGCTCGACACCCGCGTGCAGAACACGGACGGCAACTTCACCCGCTTCATCTGCATCTCGAAAAAAGCCATGATCTTCCCCGGCGCGGACAGAATAAGTCTCATGCTCTCCCTGCCGCACAGACCCGGTTCGCTCTATTCGCTCATCTCGAAGTTCTCCGTCCTCGGACTCAACCTCACAAAGCTTGAGAGCCGCCCGATAGCCGGCAGCGACTTTGAATTCATGTTCTATTTCGACATTGAAGCGTCAGTATACTCCCCCGCAGTTCTTGCCCTGCTCGACGAGCTTTCGGACAGCCCTGAGCTGTTCGTGTTCCTCGGCAGCTACTCGGAGGTCTGACATGAAGTGCGCACTCATCGGCGAAAGGCTCGGTCACAGCTACTCGAAGCTCATTCACGAGGCGTTCGGACTGTATTCATATGAACTGGTCAGCCTGCCGAAAGACAAGGTCGGCGAGTTCATGGAGAACAAAGAATTCGACGCGTTCAACGTGACCATTCCATATAAGCGCACGGTCATGCCCTACTGCTCATACATCAGCCCCGAGGCTCAGAAAATAGGCAGCGTCAACACCGTTGTCAGAACGCCGGACGGGCTTCACGGATTCAACACCGACTATTTCGGCTTCAAATCCATGGCAGAGCGCGCGGGAATAGATTTTGCGGGCAAAAAGGTTGTCATTCTCGGCAGCGGCGGCACCTCGCTGACCGCAAGAGCCGTGGCATCGGACGGCGGCGCGGATAAAATAACCGTAGTCTCCCGCTCCGGCGAATACAACTACGACAATCTCGAAAAGCTCGCCGACTGCGAAGTACTGATAAACACGACGCCTGTCGGAATGTATCCGAACAACGGCAGCTCGGCGGTGAACCTCGACAAATTCCCGCACTGCGAGGCGGTGCTCGATGTGATATATAACCCGCTGCGCACTCAGCTTATTATGCAGGTGCTCGAACGCGGAATAAAATGCTCGAGCGGGCTCTATATGCTCGTCGCACAGGCGGCGCAGAGCGCAAAATATTTCTGCTCCGCCGAGATAGGCAAAGAAGAAATCGAGCGCGTATTCCGTTCGCTCGCGCTCGATGTTCAGAATATAATTCTCGTTGGCATGCCCGGGTGCGGCAAGACTACCGTCGCCGGAGAGCTATCGAAGCTCACCGGACGAAAGGCGGTCGACACGGATTCGCTCGTCGAAGAATCGGCGGGAATGAGTGTGCCTGAAATATTCTCGCAATACGGCGAGAAGCGTTTCAGGGAGCTTGAAGCGCAGGCTGTCCGCAGCGCGGCAAAAGAAAAAGGGCTGATAATCGCAACGGGCGGTGGCGCGGTGCTCGACCCCGAAAATGTCCGCGCGCTCAAGGGCAACGGGCGCATATATTATCTCAAAAGAGACCTCGATCTGCTCTCGCTCAACGGCAGACCGCTCTCGAAGAGCCGCGAAACGCTTGATAAAATGTTCGCGACGCGCGACCCGATATATTCAAATTGCGCGGACGCGGCAATTAACAATGATTTATCCCCTGTGTTGACCGCACAGCGGATAAAGGACGAGCTCGGCTCGTCCGATATATAGGAGACAGGTTTGGCAAAAGGGAGCAGAAATTCTGCTCCCTTTTGTCCTTTTCATATTGATTTCTATTGACTGTTTTGATTTTTTATATTAGTATTATGGCATGAATACATTACCAAAAAGAAAATCTATACGACTAAAAGGACATGACTATGGCAGCGAGGGCGCATATTTCGTAACAATCTGCACTCATAACAAAAAAATGCACCCTTTCCCGCATCCGTAGGGACGACCCTTGCGGTCGTCCATGCATTGAGCTTACGGAACTCGGAAAAGTTGCGAATGAAGCTGTATCTACAATTGAGAACAAATACAAAGTAACAGTCAGCGACTGTTCAATCATGCCTAACCACATCCACCTGATTATATTTATCCCTAAAGAACGGACGGGGGGCAAGCCCCGTCCCTACGCTATCAAAAGTAATAGGCTCATATAAATCAATCATAGCTGTCGATTACTTAAGCCTATGCAAATCCAGAGGAATCGTAATGGGTTCTCTGTGGCAAAACAAATTTTATGACCATATAAATACGAGACGAAGACGATTATCTGACAAAAACCCAATATATAGAAAACAACCCCGCAAAATGGATTGAAGATAAATACTATATTAAAGATACCTAAGAAAATTCCCCGGTCAGCGCAATGTGACCGGGGAATAATTATTTATTCAACCGCGCTTTGAAGCTTTTCATCATATCCTCGACACCTGCGGCGAACGCAGACGCTGTGTGCGCGCCGATGGAAAACATCTCCTGATAATGGGCGTAATCTTTGAAAAACAGCTTTTCCGCAAGCCTGCCGTAGCCCGCGAAGAACATGCAATAATCGTTGTCCGGGATAATATATCCGAGCGCGTCGTTCGCAAGCCCGAAAACCGCCGTGTCCCCGCCGACGATATCGCAGAGGCTTTTGAAGCCGCTCGCCCTGTTTGTAATGCTGTTTTCTGCGAGCATATCGCCAGTGCCGCTGACGAGTCCGGGCGTTATCTCCCCGGGCACGAGCAGGGCTTTGAACTCACCGCCGAGTTCGAGATATCCAGTCTCCGTCTCAAGTTCATATATTTCCTTTGCGGGTCTTGTCATATCAAAGCACGCGAAGCCGAGCTTGCCGATCATCTTTTCGAGCGGATTATCGACCCTGAGCGCCGTTTCTTTGTGTATTGAAATGAGCTTCGGCTCAAGTTCGCGCTCTTTGACAGTGCATTTGCTTATTCTTTCGACGGCGCTTTTATACGCTTCGCCGCTGTTTTTCGGCGAGAGCAGAGGATTTTGCTCTATTTCTTCGCGCTCTTTCGTCATCGCGAGAACGAGCTTTCCTAGATCGCGTCCGAGAGCCTCTGTCTGGCATGTAAAGTTTTCTTCCTTTACTCCGCCCGCTCCCCTGTTCGTATATATTCCGTTGACAGCACCGTTGATAAAAATGAAATTTTCGCCCGCCGAGTTTATCTCACGCTCCATATAAAACGGGAAATCGGCGGAGAGCATATCGCCGCGGTTGTTTTTTATCCGCAGTCCGTTTGCATATGGATGCGCGCCGAAGTTGACCAAAACAGTCGGGCGGCTCGCGCCGTTATCGGGCGCGAAGCGCAGGCGGCTGAGGCGCGGCGAATATTCGCGCGGCGGCCGCTTGGCGAAGATAAAATCTTTTATCCCGTATTCGCTCAGAGTCATATCGCCATACGGCTTTTTTGCTGAATATTCTTTGAGCTTTTCGACACTGTTTTCGCCTATCTGCGCCGCAAAAAGCCGACCCGGTTCCATATTTCTCACCGCCTCGGCGACGGCTTTCTTTGTCTTTTCGACTATAAAATCAATAAACGCTCCGTCAACGCTCGGCATGGGCTGCGAATGCATTATCAACTTTGATATATTTTCAAAAAACTTCTTACCCGTCACGCTCCATATGCCCATGGTGTCTATCGAACTGTGAGCGTGGGTCGAAAAAATATTTATATATCCGACATTGTTCGTGCGGCAGAACGAATCAAGCTCGCTGCGTATGCGGCGAACGACCGTGTTTGTAAGCCCGATGCAGTCAACGGCGCAGAACACCTCAGCCGCCCTTTGTTCGCCGTCGCTTATGGCTATCGCCCGCACTTTTATATCGTCGAGCACGCCGCGAACCCTGCGCGGAGGAACGGACAGGTTGCCGCCGATATAATAATTTTTCGCGTCAATATCCGGCGGAGTTATGCTTTGTTCGGAGAAGCCGAGATACCAGCTGTCGCCGGCAGTGTCTGCGATGCGTATTGTATCTTCGCGCTCATCCTTCGGCTTTTTTGTTTTGAATCCGGGCGGCTCGGGCAGAATTCTATTCAGCCCGCTCAAAAAAGCCGTCAGTCCCTGCTGCGCCCTGAATGCGCGGGCAGCGCCTTTTTTGAATTTTTCATCGAAAATATACATATCTCACCTCGCGAGCAAGTAAAGCTGATTACCTTTACATTATAAATTATTCCGGCACATGCTTTTTTGTCATTGTCCGTGCCGTATGCGGCATATTATTCCTGTGCCCGCTTCTCTTCTTTCTCTATAATACAATGTTTAAAAGAATATCGCAACCCCGGTTCATTCACGGTTCGTACAAATTTTCTTTACTTTGATTTAATGAATTTTTACTATTCAGTACACAATCGGATGTTATTATGTCAGTGTAGCGAGAGGGAAGAAAAGCCAGACGGCTACCAACTACGAAAGGACATCAGCAAGATGAAAAGCAAAAACTGCGTTCTCGTCTGTGTAACTCCGCAGAGCAAATGCGAACAGCTGATCCGTTCCGGGTCGCTGATAGCGCAGCAGTACGGAGTGCCGCTCGAAGTTCTCAGCGTATTCCACGAGAGGGACGGATTCAGCCCCGATCCCGCAGTGCTTGAAGATCTGTACGAATGCGCAAAAAACGAAAACGCGCAGATGAGCGTATATTTTAACGACAGTCCGGCTATCCTCGCCGCAGTCATCGCCAAAAAGAAAGGCGCTGTTGACATCGTCACCGGATTCCCGAAAGAGAGGAGCACGCATTTCGTCTCCGCCCTGCACACACTTGTGCCGGATATCCAGATAAGCATGGTCGATGTTGACGACAACGGCAAAATTTATCGCATGATCCCTCAGGAAGCCCAGCCGCACTATGAAATGGTCGGCGCTCAGGGCGTATAATCAAGACAACCACAAACTTTTCCGGTTTTTTCATTGTTATTCTCCAAAAGCCAAGACAGCGAACAGAGCAATCTGTCCGCTGTCTTGGCTTTTTATCTGAAGAACCCATGTAAAGCCAACAAGCTTTACGCCTCATTTACTGTTTCAACGCCCTTGTCGGCGGTTCTGCACAGGTGGACGCTCTTGACGAGCCCGCTCTTTTCAAGCTCGGCGCGGCATTTTTCGGCGTCGCTCTCCGACTCGAACAGTCCGAATACAGTCGGACCGCTTCCGCTCATCTGCGCGAGCGAGCTGCCGTGGCGGCGCATGATACTCTTTATTCTCACGCGCTCTGGCACTTCTATCGTCTGCTCAAACACATTGCCCGCCTGACGGCAGATGCCCTCAAAATCAGCGTTCGCCGCGGCGTCGAGCATGCCGACCTTGTTCGGATGATATATAAAACTCGCGGAATCAAAATCGCCGTAGGCGCGCGCGGTTGAAACACCGGTTGCGGGCTTTGCGAGCACGACAAAGCAGCTTTTGAGCGGCGGAAGATGCGAAAGTATGCCGCCCGTGTGCTGGGAGAGCATAGTGCCACCCGCGATGCAGAAAGGCACATCGCTGCCGATTTTCAGCCCGATATCGCAGAGTTTCTGCGTGCCCATATCCGTCCCGAAAAGCCTGTCGAGCCCGACTATAACTCCCGCGCCGTCCGCGCTTCCGCCGGCAAGACCCGCTTCAAACGGAATATTTTTTTCAATGTGTATGTCAACTCCCCTGCCGTTTAGCCCCGCTTCTTCGAGAAAAGCCTGTGCCGCGCGGTAGGCTATGTTTTTGCCGTCGGTCGGCAGAGCCGACTCGGAGCAGGTAAGGCGGATAATACCCTCGCCGTTCTCCTGCACCGTCACCGTATCCGCAAGCGAGACCGACTGCATGACCATGAACAGCGAATGGTAGCCGTTCGGCAGTTTTGCCAGAATGTCGAGAAAGAGATTTATTTTTGCGTTTGCCCTGAGTTCGATCTTCATGACTGCACCTCTCTTTTTACTCAATCGGAATCTGCACGGGCTGGCGGTTCTGGAACAGCGTCACGCAGTCGAATCCGCTGCGCTGCGCTATCTCCATGCCGACATCGACTCCCGCACCGATATCCTTTGCATAGTGGGCGTCCGAGCCGACGGTCACGAACTCGCCGCCGAGCTGCTTAAAGCGCCTGACAACATCCTCCTCGGGCATAGTTCTGCCGAGCTTTTGTCTGAGCCCCGAGGTGTTTATTTCGAGCGCCTTTTCGTTTTTGACGAGCAGAGAAAGAATCTCATCTACTTTGTCCGAAAACTTCGACATATCAACGGGTATGCCGTGTTCGCCGACAATATATCGAAGCGGATATGTCATATGCGCCAGGGTGTCGAACTTCGCCCAGCGCGCGAGCTTTATAAGCTCGTCAAAATATTTGTTCATCAGGTCGGTTATATCCCACTGAGAATAATCAAGATACATAAAATCCTGTTCATTCCGGAAATTATGAACCGAGCCTATTACCATATCATATGGCAGATTCGCGAGTATCTCCTCCGATGTCGCGACATCGTACATCGGCTGACCGAGCTCTACGCCCGCGCAGACGAGCAGTTTCCCGCGAAACGCCGAGCGCGCTTTTGTGACATCGATAAACGACTGGAGCGCCACGCGGTCATAGTGATCCCGCCTGTAGAAATCTGCCTCGACATGATCCGTAAAGGCTATCGCCCGCAGCCCCGCCATGTCGGCGCATTCGCACATATACATTGCCGAATGATGCCCGTCGGGTGAGTTGTCGGTATGAATATGAGTGTCGATAATTCTTTGCGGCATCGCGCTTCCTCCATGATACTGACAGTTAAAGTATACAATATGATAACATATTTTTTCGCCCAGTAACAGTATTAAACACAAAAAAGTTCAAATTGTTCAACCGCTATTGAGGATGGGCATAAAATATGATAGAATATCTTGATATCAGATGTATATAAGTAATTCTGATAAGCGCACAGGAAAGACTAACTATTAAAAGTC
>DJQG01000023.1 GCA_002438685.1 Ruminococcaceae bacterium UBA6392
GAGTGGATGGGCAAGGTCTACCGCTTCCTCGGGCTCAAGGTCGGTCTGATAATCCACGAGAAGAACAACGACGAGCGCCGCGAAGCATACGCCGCCGACATAACCTACGGCACGAACAACGAGATGGGCTTCGACTATCTGCGTGACAACATGGTGCCCTACAAAGAGCTCAAGGTTCAGCGCGGTCACTCGTTCGCGATAGTCGACGAGGTCGACTCGATACTTATCGATGAGGCGAGAACGCCGCTCATCATATCCGGCCGCGGCGACCGCTCGACCGATCTCTATAAGCAGGCGAATTCTTTCGCCCGCACGCTCAACTTCGAGCGCATAAAGGAGCTCCGCTCCTCTTCGAGACTTGAGGACACCGCCGACCAGGTCAGCGAGAACTGCGACGTCATCGTCGACGAAAAGGCGAGAACCGCCGTCCTGACCCAGAAAGGCATTGCGAAAGCCGAAAAGTATTTCAATCTCGACAACCTCATGGATCCCGCAAATATGACCATCCAGCACCACATCAACCAGGCGATAAAGGCGATAGGCGTCATGCGCCGCGATGTTGACTATGTCGTGAAGGACGGACAGGTGCTCATAGTTGACGAGTTCACCGGACGCATCATGCTCGGCAGACGCTACAATGAGGGTCTGCATCAGGCAATCGAAGCAAAAGAGGGCGTCAACGTTGAGCATGAGAGCAAGACGCTCGCGACCATTACATTCCAGAACTACTTCAGACTCTATGACAAGCTCTCCGGTATGACCGGTACCGCGATGACCGAGAGCGAGGAGTTCCAGGAGATATATTCGCTCGACGTCGTGGAGATCCCGACGAACAAGCCGATGATAAGAAAGGACATGGACGACCTCGTCTACAAGACCGAGCCCGCGAAGTTCAACGCGGTCATCGACGACATTGTCGAACGCCACGAAAAGGGTCAGCCAGTGCTTGTCGGTACGATATCCATCGAGAAGTCCGAGACGCTCAGTAAGCTCCTCAAAAAGCGCGGCATCAAGCATGAAGTGCTCAACGCCAAGTACCATGAAAAGGAAGCGGAAATTGTCGCGCAGGCTGGTAAGCTCGGCGCGGTCACGATAGCCACGAACATGGCGGGACGCGGAACCGATATCATGCTCGGCGGTAACGCGGAGTTCCTTGCGAAGTCCGAGATGCGCCGCAAGGGCTACAGCGAAGAGCTTATAGCCGAATCGACCGGCTTCGGCGACACGGACAACGAGGATATAATCAGCGCGAGAGAGGAATTCCAGGCTCTCGAGAAGAAATATAAGAACGAAATCTCCGGCGAGGCGGAGCAGGTCAGGCAGGCGGGCGGTCTTTGCATCATCGGCACAGAGCGCCACGAGTCCCGCCGAATCGACAACCAGCTGCGCGGACGTTCCGGTCGTCAGGGCGACCCCGGCGTGAGCCGCTTCTACCTGTCGCTTGAGGATGATCTGATGCGCCTGTTCGGCGGCGAGCGCGTGACGACTATAATGAACACGCTCAGAACCCCCGAGGATATGCCGATAGAGTCAAAGATGATTTCGAATGTTATCGAGAGCTCGCAGAAGCGCGTCGAGTCGCGCAACTTCTCGGTGCGTAAGAATGTCCTGAGATTCGACGATGTCATGAACCGCCAGCGTGAGCTTATCTACAAGCAGCGCGACCAGGTGCTTGACGGCGAGAACCTCAAGCCCGTTATTCTCAAGATGCTCGACGAGTGCATCGCCGAGTCCATAGATTTCTATTGCCCGAAGGCGCTCTCTCACGCCGACTGGAACATAGCCGGACTGCGTGAGAAGTTCCTCGGCTGGCTGACCACTCCCGAGGACTTCGCCGACGGCTTCGACCGCAACGAGGCGAAGGAGGAGCTCACCGAGCGCGGACACAAGATTTACGACGAGCGCGAAGAGCTCATGGGCGTTGACGAAAACGGCGTGCCGATAATGAGAGCGCTCGAGCGTATGGTTCTGCTCAAGATGGTTGACAGCAAGTGGATGGATCACATCGACGCCATGGAAGAGCTCAAGCGCGGTATAGGACTCCGCTCCTACGGTCAGCAGGATCCCGTCGTTGCGTTCAGGCAGGAGAGCTATGATATCTTCGACGAGATGACCATGTCCATCCGCGAGGACACCGTCCGCCTGATGATGACCATCATGCCCAAGAACGAGGAGGACACCAAGCGCAAGCAGGTCGCCGAGATAACCTCGACCAGCGGCGCGTCCGACGGCAGCGAAAAGGGTCGCACCGTCCGCAAGGGCGCAAAGATAGGTCCGAACGATCCCTGCCCCTGCGGCAGCGGCAAGAAGTACAAGAAGTGCTGCGGCGCAGTGAACAAGTAAGATATAAAATGTATTCCCTCTTCGGAATAGCTTCCGGAGAGGGAATTTTTTGTTGGTTAGAGTGGTCGGTGAATTTATAGTTCAAGAATCCGCACCGTTTATATTCGCGTCCTGCACACCCCGCCAACAAACAAAGGCATCCGTTATTAGCGGATGCCTTGATGTTTTATAAAACTGTTTTTTCTACCGAAGAGCCCGAAATATATTTCTCTTTTATCTTCATCAGCTCTGCCATGTGCGCTGTCTGAAGATGCGCTTCCTGCTGCTTTGCTGAAGCCCATTTTTCAACGAGCAGCACCGTGTCCGGGCTTTCTGCCGAGAAGTAGTAGTCGTAGCCCTCGCAGCCGTCCTCGGCGCGAATGATATTGAGGATCCCGGAACCCGTTATTTCTTTGACGAATTTTTCTCCGCCACCGGGCTTTGCCGTGTATTTTACTAAGAGCAATAGCATAAAAATCCTCCGTTTATCTGCACTGAGCCGCGATGCATTCGCTCAGGCGTGCCAGATCCTCCATGCCGAGGCTCTCCGCCCTGACGCTCGCGGGCAGCCCTGCCGCTTCTATTGCCGCGTTTATCTTGTCTTTCGGGATTCCAAGTCCCGCGCTCAGCGAGTTCGATGCAGTCTTTCTGCGCTGACCGAACGCCGCTTTGACTACGCGGAAGAAAAACCTTTCATCCGATATTTCAACGGGCGAGTCGGGTCTGATATCGAGCCTGATAACGCTGCTGTCCACTTTCGGAGCGGGCATGAACGAGCCCGCCGAGACATCGAAGAGCTTTTTCGCGTCGGCATAGTAGTTGACCGCCACCGTAACGGCGCCCGCGTCTCTGCTGCCGACCGGGGCACAGAGTCTCGCCGCCGCCTCTTTCTGCACCATGACCGTCACCGCGTCTATCGGAATGCGGCTCTCGAGCAGGTACATGATAACCGGCGATGTGATATAATACGGCAAATTCGCGCAGACTACGACGCGCATACCGTTGAATCTGCTCGCGATAAGCTCGTGCAGATCGGTCTTTAGCACGTCTGCGTTGAGCACTTCGACATTGTCGAAATCCTCGAGCGTCCCCGCGAGGACGGGTATGAGGCGCGTGTCGAGCTCGAGCGAGACGACTTTTTTCGCCCTCTTTGCGAGCTCCGCAGTCAGCACGCCGATTCCCGCGCCTATCTCGATAACGCCGGTATTTTCGTCCGCACCGCAGACCTCCGCCATGCGCGGGCAGACGGTCGGATTTATCAGAAAGTTCTGGCCGAGCGACTTCGAAAAAGTGAAGCCGTGAGCCGAGAGTATTTCTTTTATAGTATTGATATTTGAAAGATCCTGCATATTAATCTCCATTCTGCCG
>DJQG01000008.1 GCA_002438685.1 Ruminococcaceae bacterium UBA6392
TTATTGCGATAATAAATATATACCCGCTCTTGTACACGCCGATGACTTTCAGCACGCTCAGACCTACCGACATTTCGGCGAAGGTTACAAGCATTATCAGCGCATAGGACTTGACGAGCTTGCCCATGGACGAGAACACGATTTGTTTAGTTTTCGAGAGCGTTCTGCGCTTCTGCGGGGTCAGCTGATTCTTGATGAAGCCGACTATTCCGTCATATCCGGCGGTCATGAAGCAGGCGGCGATAATAAACAGGAGCACGCCGACCAAAATACTCGGTATCTGCTTCGCGGTTGACCAAACGCCGCTGAGCGGAGTTTTGAGGACGGACAAAAGATTGATATTTGAGTTCTGCTCGCCGCCCTGCGCACGCTGAGCCGCACGCTCTTCTGATGAGAGCAGGAGCTTGTCCGAAAATGATTTTATCGCATCCTCGGCCGAACTCCGTAGCCCGTCCGGCAGACGCTCGGTGAAGCGATAGAGCGAAGCCTCCCAGCCTTTTACATAATCGGGCAGCTTTTTGAGCCACTCGGTAAGCGTTGAGGCAAGTCCCTTGACCTCGGACACGACCCTCGCGCCGGTCAGGGCGAATATTGTTATCAGCAGCGCGATTATCAGCAGCACCGCGATAACCGAGACAATGCCCTTTTTGATATGAGTTTTCTTCGAGAGGAAATTGGTCGGACGCTGGAGCGCGGCGGCAACCAAAAATGCGAACACGAACGGAGCGACTGTCCAGAACGCATATTTCATGAACAAATAAAACGCGCCGAACACGAACGCGATATATGCGACGTTGATAAGTACCGCTCTTCTCTTTTCCACAGTGGCAGGGGACATTTCTGCACCTCTTCTTTCAACCGTTTTTCTTCCTGCGTCCAATGACAAAACAGCATAATATACTATATATATTATACTATTTTATCTTAAAACTCAATGAGTTTGAAAAATACTTCATAAAAATGTAAGAAAGTTTTCCTTTTGGTCTTTATCGCCGGGGCTGTTTGTGATAAAATAATAAAAATCAATGACAGTGGGGAGACAGTTATCATGTATATAGCGATAATGGGCTACGGCGTTGTCGGAAGCGGCGTCGCCGAAGTCATCAACAAAAATCATGACAGCATCGTGCGCAAGAGCACGCAGTCGGAGCTTGAGATAAAATATATCCTCGACCGCAAGGATTTTCCGGGCGACCCGAACGAGAAGCTTTTTATAAAAGATTTTAATATTATTCTCAACGACCCCGAGGTAAAGGTCGTTGTCGAGACGATGGGCGGACTGCATCCCGCGTATGAGTTCGTCTCCGCATGCCTCAAGGCGGGCAAGAGCGTTGTGACCTCGAACAAAGAGCTTGTCGCGGCGAAGGGCTGCGAGCTGCTCGGATACGCCGCGGAGCACAATGTGAACTTCCTCTTTGAAGCGTCGGTCGGCGGCGGAATACCGATAATCAGACCGATAAGCCAGTGCCTCGCCGCAAATGAGATAAACGAATTTGCGGGCATTCTCAACGGCACGACTAACTTCATTCTCACCCGCATGATAAACGACGGCATGGCGTTTGAAGATGCGCTCAAGCTCGCGCAGGACAACGGCTATGCCGAGCGTGACCCCTCGGCGGACATTCTCGGCTTCGATGCCTGCCGCAAGGTATGCATCCTCGCGTCCCTGTGCTTCGGCAAGCATGTCTATCCCGACCAGGTTCACACCGAGGGCATAACCGAGATAACACTCGAAGATGTCGAATACGCCAAGGACTGGGGCGGAGTCATAAAGCTCCTCGGCAGAGCGCGCAAGAGCGAGGACGGCAAGCACATCTATGCGATAGTCAGCCCCGCATTCGTTGATCATCATAGCCAGCTCGCGAGCGTTGACGATGTTTTCAACGCGATTCTCGTGCGCGGCGACGCGATAGGCGACGTCGTATTCTACGGCAGAGGCGCGGGCAAGCTGCCCACCGCGAGCGCGGTCGTCGGCGATGTTATCGACTGCGCACGCCACGAGAACAAGCAGAAGTTCTTTGGCTGGGCGGACAGCGAAGAGGGCTATGTCTCCGACTATCTTGACATGCCCACGGCGCTCTATGTCAGGGCGTGCGCTCAGCAGAAGCAGCAGGTCATCTCCTCGGCGGAGAAGACTTTCGGTGAGATAAAGCTCCTCAAGCGCGCCGGCGCGCCCGAGGACGAGTTCGCCTTTGTCACCCCCGTCGCCTCGGAGCGCGAGCTGCGCACGAAGCTCGAAACTCTTCTCGGCGCAGAGATCATCTCGACGATAAGAGTTACGGATTATTGATAGTCTTTCAAGAGGGACTGCCTTTTGGCAGTCTTTTTTAATTTTACGGGATTGATTGCGGGGTATAAGGCATTACTTTATAAAAGTGTTAATCTGACATTGAGTATGTATTTCCAAATCAGCGCAAAAATCAGCCTGCGCTGTGCCTCGATCCCTCAGTCTCGGCTTCGCCGAGCCGGCTCCATTTACACAAGGGAGCCGGAACAAATTTTCGTATTGTGATTAAAGTCAAATTTGCAATAAGCCTTGCAGAATTGATTCCGACTCCGCTGTTTCCCCACAAAATCACGCTGTATGCTGCGCAGCAGGAAAAATATTTGTCTTTACCTGTCTTTTTAAAAAGAATTATTCCTAATTTGAAATCAAACCCGCCCGATCTGCGATATAATTACAAAATAACCCACATGAAACGGAGGCTTGCCCATGGCTACCTGGGAAGAGCTCAGGCAGGAGTGCCTGAACTGCCGCAAATGCGGTCTGTGCCAGACGCGCACGAATGTTGTTTTCGGCGTCGGAAAAGAGGACGCGGAGGTCATGTTCATCGGCGAAGGACCCGGTCAGCAGGAGGATCTCAAAGGCGAGCCGTTTGTCGGGCGCAGCGGTCAGCTGCTCGACAAGTTAATGGCGACCGTTGACCTGTTCAGGGATAAGAATATCTATATCGCGAACACCGTCAAGTGCCGCCCGCCGCAGAACCGCGATCCCCTGCCCGAGGAGCAGGAGGCGTGCTCCGCATGGCTCGACAGCCAGATAGCCCTGATGCGCCCGAAGATAATCGTCTGCGTCGGCAGGATATCCGCCCAGAGATATATCTCGAAGGATTTTCGCGTCACAAAGGAGCACGGGCTCTTCTATGACCGCAACGGTATACTCTATATGGGCACTTTCCATCCGGCAGCGCTGCTTCGCAATCCCAACCAGAAGCCCGCGGCATTCGAGGATTTTATCGCCCTGCGCGACAAGATAAACGAGATCTGCGACCACACCTACTGAGCCAATCGCCGCTTGAGCGGTTGAAATATACTTAACGGCACGAGCCGAATTTTTGAAGAAAGGATCGATTTCAATGCAGCAGAAGTTTCTCGAAAAGACTCTGGGGCAGCGGATCGCCGATATGGCGGCAAAGTACCCGGACGACAACATGATCGACTACACTGACAGGGACTACTCCAGAACATGGAAAGAGTTCAACGACGAGTGTGAGACGATAGCCAGAGGCTTCATGGCACTAGGCCTTAAAAAGGGTTCACACATCTCCATCTGGGGCACGAACGTGCCCGCATGGCTGCTAACCTTTTTCGGCAGTGCAAAAATGGGCGGTATTCTCGTCACCGTCAACACAAGCTATAAAGTTTTCGAGCTCGATTATCAGCTCAAGCAGTCCGACTCCGAGGCTATTGTCCTCATTGACGGCTACAAGGGCACGAGCTATATTGATATAATAAACGAGCTTTGCCCCGAGCTCGAATCCTGCGAGCCCGGCAAGCTCAAGAGCCGCAGGCTGCCTCTTTTAAAGAGCGTTATCTACGCGGGCGAGGGCGAGTGCCCGGCGGGCATGGTCGACTGGAAGGATCTCTATACTCTCGCCGAGCAGACTCCGGTCGAGGAGTTCGAGGCGGTGCGCGACTCGTGCGACTGCCACGAGGTTGTCAATATCCAGTACACCTCCGGCACGACGGGATTCCCCAAGGGCGTTATGCTCACCCACTATAACATTCTCAACAACGGTCAGACGATAGGCGACGGCATGAAGTTCACCCACGAGGACAGACTGTGCATCACCGTTCCGTTCTTCCACTGCTTCGGCATGGTGCTCGCGCTCATGTCCTGCATCTCCCACGGAACTCCGTTTGTGCCAATTGATATGTTCAATGCGAAGAAGGTCATGGACGCGCTCGTGACGAAGCACTGCACCGCAGTCCACGGCGTACCGACGATGTTCATCGCTATGCTCGAGCACCCGGACTTCGACAAATATGATTTCTCTCATATGCGCACGGGCATCATGGCAGGTTCGCCCTGCCCGATAAAGACGATGTACGATGTCAGCGAGAAGATGAACATGCGCGATATCGTCATCGTTTTCGGTCAGACCGAGGCGGCGCCCGGCTGCACGATGACAACGACGGAGGATTCCCTCGAGACGCGCTGCGCAACGGTCGGCAAGGCGTTCCCGGGGGTCGAGTGCAAGATAGTTGACCCGAACACGGGCGAGACTCTGCCCGCGGGTCAGATAGGCGAATTCTGCGCGCGCGGCTACAACATAATGAAAGGCTACTACAAGATGCCCGAAGCCACCGCACAGGCTATAGACAAGGACGGCTGGCTCCACTTCGGCGACCTCGCGGTCTGCGACGAGAACGGCTACTACAAAGTCACGGGCAGGCTCAAGGATATGATAATCCGCGGCGGCGAGAATATATATCCCAAGGAGCTCGAAGAGTGCCTCTATCACAACGAGCGCGTCAAGGATGTTCAGGTCATCGGCGTGCCGAGCAAGAAATACGGCGAAGAGGTCTGCGCCTGCGTCATCCTCAAAGAGGGCGAGGATATGACCGAAGAGGAGATAAAGGCATATTACAAAGAAAACGTCGCGTTCTTCAAGATACCGAAATATGTCTGGATAATGGACGAATTCCCGATGACCGCGAGCGGAAAAATCCAGAAATTCGTTCTGCGCGACATGGCGGTCGAAAAATATTCGCTTCAGAGCGACGACTCAATAGAAACTGCGTAAAAGAATATTACGAAAGGATCTGTTACGATGAAACTATCATTTTCAACCCTCGGCTGTCCGCGCTGGACGCTCAAAGAGGTCGTTGCAACGGCTAAGGATCTCGGCTTCGGCGGCGTGGAGATAAGAGGCATAGGCGACAAGATAAACGCTCTGGAAATTCCGGAGTTTTCGGATGTCAACATCGAGCACACAAAGGCAAAAATCGCCGAGACGGGGCTCATTATCCCCTCGCTGACCTCGGGCGCTACACTCGCCGTGCGCGACATGGCGCAGGACTCGTTCTTTGAAGCGTGCAACTATATCGACCTCGCGCAGAAGCTCGGAGTGAAATATGTCCGCGTCATGGGAACCGGCGAGCCGCACATCACCGTCGGCGATTTCACGCTAGGCGCGGGACTCTACCGCCAGCTGTGCGAATACGGCGCAAAGAGGGGCGTAACTCCGCTTATCGAGACCAACGGCGACCTCTCAAGCTCAAAGGCTATGCTCGCTTTCCTCGACAAAGCCGGCAGCGACAACTGCGGCGTGCTCTGGGATGTCCACCACACGGTGCGCTTCGGCAGCGAGAGTCCTGTAGAGACCTTTGCGGCTCTCGGCACCTATGTCAGGCATGTTCATCTGAAGGACTCCGTCATGCGCGGCTCGAGAGTCGAATACCGCATGATGGGCTACGGCGACGTGCCCGTTGCGGACGCGGTAACGCTGCTCGACAGAGCCGGTTACGACGGCTTCTTCTCACTCGAATGGGTCAAGCGCTGGAACCCCGACCTTCAGGAGCCCGGCATCGTCTTCGCCCACTATAAAAACTACATGGACTCGCTTCCGGAATAAATTCAACGGGACTGCGGATAGCCGTCACTCATAAAAACAGTTAAACCGACCTATATTTCTCATAGGTCGGTTTTTGTTATATTGTACACCCAAAGGTGTATAGAAGTATGGCATATCAGCTTGACAAATTGGGAGTTATGGATTGATTGGCACGAACTTTCGCAAAGTTAAAATGAGCAACCCGTCCGACTTTTATAATCAGGCTTTCAATAGCCGTGCCGCAGTGTTTGAAAGCTTTCTTAGGGGAGCGAGGGAACGGCTTGCGAAGCAAGACGCACGAGCACGCACTCGTTCAAGCTCCGGCGCGTTTGCGTGCGAATGTGCCGAGCTGCTAACTGAGAGCCGCGAGTTAAACACTGCGGTGCGGCGTTCGCGGGGTCTCGGGGCGCAGCCCACAAAAAGGTAAGCACACATCGGTTT
>DJQG01000006.1:0-609 GCA_002438685.1 Ruminococcaceae bacterium UBA6392
GGTTGCCGACCGTCGTAGCCATGGCATATGATCTGAGAGCCGCAGGGGAGAGTGTGCCAGCCCATTCGTTGGCCCTGTCTCCGTGCTGAGTCTGATCGCCTGCGGAGACTATGAAGCTGATATCGTCGTTTTGATCGAGCGCGGTGCCGAGAGTCTTCTGCCAGACATACGATTCTTCACGTCCGTCCTCGANNGTCGCTGTTTATCTGAATGTCGCTGACGTAGAGAACTTTGAACTTCTCTGTGGAGAGCGTTCTGTACATAACGGGCTTGCTGAACTTTCCGTTGCTGCCGTAGGTGTAGTAGTAAACTGTGTCCGGATCGAGACCTGTTGCGGTCACTTTGTATATGCTCTGACCCGTGTAGCTGTCGGTCGATGCCTTGCCGACAAATTCTTTGAATGAGGTCATGTCGGCGCTCTTGCCGATGCGGACAACACCGCTTTTGGCCGTGTCGTCGGAGTGCCAGCAGAAGTTGAGCTGAGTTGCGTCCGCGCCCGGGGTGAGTGCAATGAGCGTGTTGTCGTTTCTTACAGTTTCCCAGTAGCTGTTCCATTCGGGCTGAGTGAGCACATTGCTTCCGTCTGCCGAAGTGCCGATAGCAAGGTAT
>DJQG01000006.1:681-18631 GCA_002438685.1 Ruminococcaceae bacterium UBA6392
TGAATTTCTCCTTTTCATATTTTTGAGTGTGGGTATTATAGCACATTTTGCTCTGCTTTGGTAGATTTTTTAATATATTATCTATTTTTTTTATAAAAACTATGGAAATATTTATAAACTGATGATATAATCTATCGCGGATTTTTAAGAATTAAGAGGAACACAGATGAAAGTTATTGTTTTGGACTCGGCGGCACAGGTTGGCGAGGAAGTAGGAAAAATTTTCTGCGATGAGGTCAGCGCAAAGCGCGATGCGGTTCTCGGACTCGCAACCGGTGCGTCTCCGATTCCTACATATGAGTATATGATTGAACAATATCGCAGCGGCAAGGTGAGCTTCAAGGATGTCAAGACATTCAACCTTGACGAATATTGTGATTTGCCGAAGAATCACCCTAACAGCTTCTATTCATTTATGGATGAGAACCTTTTTTCAAAGGTCGATATAAAGCCCGAAAATGTAAATTTTCTTGACGGAAACGCTGAACCCGTTGCCGAGAGCGCACGCTATGCGCAGGCTATAAAGAATGCCGGCGGAATAGATATCCAGCTTCTCGGAATCGGCAGAAATGGTCACATCGGCTTCAACGAGCCTGCCGATGAGTTCACTGACGAGGCGTTCAAGGTCAAGCTTACTGACAGCACGATAGCTGCAAATTCGCAGTATTTTACTGATATTGCCATGCCGCACTATGCCATAACAATGGGCATAGGCTCGATAATGAGAGCGAAAAAGATAGTGCTCATTGCGACGGGCGACAGCAAGGCAGAGGCGATAAAGGCGACTGTTGAGGGTGAAGTTACTCCTCATTGCCCGGCGTCGATACTTCAGCAGCATGACGATGTGACGATATTCCTTGACGAAGCGGCGGCAAGTCTGCTGAAAAAATAAAAATTGAGATAAACAGACCTCCGATGCGTCAAAGTGTGTCGGAGGTCATTTTTTTAATACAGAGCTATTTTGTTGATTTCGGGCGTGTCGCGGGATGAGACTATCAGTATGCGTACAGCGTCGGTTTCAAGCCCGTGGAGTTTCATTATCTTTTTCGTGCCGATTGTTGTGCCCTCAAAGCTGTTGAACCAGATTTTATCTTCGTTTCTGTGCTGGAGAATGAAATTTTCAACGCGCTGACCCTCGGCAATATTTTCACTCAGCTCAAGGAAGTTGAGCTTCATTCTCTCGCCGAGTTCGATGGTTATAACACGCTGAGTTTCACTCCCGTTGTACGGCTCAATAGTGATCTCTTTGCCCTCAGCAAGGTTTGTCCTGAAGCTGTTTTTTATAAGTTCGCCGAGCTCATTCAGACGCTTTATGTCGTTATCGTTGAGCTTTCCGTTGGGCATCGGGGGAACATTGAGATTGAATGTAGTGTTTGCGCCGACTGAATTGAGATATGTGTCAAAGAGTCTTTCGAGCGAATGTGCCTGCTCGGTGTCACGATAGAACCAGCCCGGACGGATTGACATATCAATTTCCGACGGAGCGAATACAAGCCCTTTTGAATACATAATATTGCTCAGCGCGCCGATGTTCTGGTCAGTGTTGTACATATATGAAAGGTCGCCTGCGAGAGGACCCGGTTCGGTCTGTATCTCACAAAACGGGCAGAGCTCGGAGGGAACGACAGCCCATTCCGCATAGCGTGCGTCGCCGCTCTCGTTGCCGCACCAACGGATATTTCCGCGGTCGTTAAATACGGTGGCGTTGGGCTGATATTTCTTGATGAGTTCTATATAACCGTCAAAGTCATATTCCTGCTTCTTGCCGTTTGGACCCTCGTCGCACGCGCCGTCAAACCAGATGTGAAAAACCTCGCCGTAGTTTGTCAGCAGTTCGGTCAGCTGTGCCTTGTAATAGTCATTGTACTCGGGTGAACCGTAAAGCTCGGAGTGTCTGTCCCAGGGTGAGAGGTAGAAGCCAAATTTCAGTCCGTGGCGGCGGCAGGCATCGGAAAACTCTCGAACAACGTCGCCTTTGCCATTTTTATATGGGCTGTTTTTTATGCAGTAGTCGGTGTATTTGCTCGGCCAAAGGCAGAATCCGTCGTGATGCTTTGCGGTGATAACAGCGCCTTTCATGCCGGCGGTTTTGAATGCCTCGCACCACTGGTCGCAGTCGAGCTCTGTCGGACTGAATATAGCGGGGGAGTCTGTGCCGTGACCCCACTCTGCGCCCGTGTAAGTGTTCGGACCGAAATGCACGAATGCATAAAACGGAGTTTCCGTTATAAGTCTGAGCTGATTTGCGTCCGGCTTTACATGAGCCGCCTGCCTGATGAAGTTCTTCATATCTCTTTCTCCTTTTGCCGGTTGTCCGGACGCTTTAAGTTTATCGGCTCCGACTGCGGTTGTCAATATGAGCTTTGCTCACTTTTTACTTGTTGTTTTACACAATTTATTTCTTGCCGGATTTTTTGAATATCAACAGTGAAATTGATATCACCGTCGCGATTATAACCGTTGTGCCGACTGCGGTGACTCCCTGCTTCACTCTTGCGGCGTTTCTCATATTTCCGCCGCTCGGCAGAGTATAAGTCTCCATCTCATCGGCATCATCTATCAAGTATTCTTCATCGGCGTCTTGTGATTTGGATGAGCGATTGTTCTTGGAAGAATTTGATTTAGTTGTTTTATTTTTTGTCTTTGATTTGGTGCTCGACTTTGATGATGAGCTTTTGCTCTTTTTCTTCGTTGTGCTCTCTTTTTTCGTTGTCGATTTGGTCGAATTTGATTTCTTTGTAGTTTTTGTGGTATCCTTGTCATCGGAATCCGAATTCTCGGATTGATTGCCCTGTTCCGCGGTAGTCTCCGGCGGAGCAATATATGTATCTATTTCAAACATCTTTGACGGAATGCCTTTGTCATCGGTGACTCTGACATAAATTTCCGGGTCGCCGCCGAATGAATATTTTCTGTCTATAAGTGTCTCACAGGTTATGCCGCCTCCGGCAAACGATGCGGAGGATTTGACGCTGAATAACTGCTCGTCGTATTCTGCCTTGCCTGTAATGCCGATTTTTATCGGGTCTTTGCCGTCAACGTATATTTCATAGACAACTGGGCTCTCTTTTGTCAGATCGGCATATGAGATATCGCCGTTTATTGCAACATAAAGCGAGCCTTTCTCGGTTTTGGTGTAATATGTGGCAAGCGCGCAGATGCCGTTGCCGCCGTTCTCGTTTTCGCACTGTATCTGCACATTGGTGCTGTGCACTTCGTCGGGCGAGACGGAGCCGTCTATCGACACCGCAAACGCCTGTATTGCAAGAGCAAACATAAAAATCATTGCTGCTGCCGCCGTGCAAAAACGCTTGATAACTTCCATTGTCTTTTCCACGCTGAATCACCGCTTACACTTTAAAGTACTAATACCGAAAATATCACTTTTTTCACTCATATGCAATAGCAAAAGTCGAATTTTGTAAAATCAGCACAAAATGGTTTGTAAATATTGCACAATAAAAATCAACGTGTTCGCGTAGTCAGACATAAAAAATCAGCTGTATGCAACCTTGACGATTGGATACAGCCGAATAATTCATGCTTTTAGATTTTCATCTTTTTCATTGCGACCGAAAGCGCCTTGCAAAGCGCAGTTCCGAGAACGGCGCAGACGCCGGCTTCAATAAGTCCGTTGACTCCGACGAATGCGGCGGCAAAAGCCATAACATTTGTCGAACCGAACTGCTCCTTGAGCTGAATGATTATCGGTGCGTTGTCAAACAGCAGAAGCAGCGTTCCGGTGAACAGAATCGTGTTGAGCAGGGGACCTGCGATGCTCGCAACAAGATACTGCACAAAGCTTGTCTTATCTTTCGACGATACCGCCTTGAAAATAACTGCCGTCAGCCAGCCCATGAGAACTCTGGGCACGATGCAGACGATAGCTGTGCGCAGGGGACTGACACTGAAAAGAGCAACACCGAAAGTACTCATTCCAAAGCACTGTATGAAGCTCGTTATTCCGAATACCGCGCCGAGAAACAGTCCGCCGACAGAACCGAGCAGAACAGCTCCGATAATGACCGGAATCGTTATGAAAGTTATTTCAATTGCACCCGCTTTTAGATAACCGAGCGGCGTGAATGCCATGACGATTATTAGAGCGGTGAGCAGTGCGGTTAGCACGAGACGCACGAGTTTTTGCCGCGATGCGGCAGCTGATGTTTTTGACATGATTTTTTCCTCCTTGCTGTTGCTCCGTCAGGATGCAGCGCAATTTTTGAGTCTATATCAAAAGCATTGCTTTTAATATGCAATTTTATTATTTCCTGTTCTTTTCGTATATTATACGAAGTCCCTTGAGTATGAGCTCGGGGTCATATGTCATTTTGTGGTTGCAACTCTTGATTATCTCGCCCGAAAGTCCGCCAGTTGCAACAAACGATTTAACTTTTCGTCCGAGCTCCTGCTCCATTCTGTCGCAGAGACCGTCGAGCATGGCGGCAGTGCCGAAAACAACACCTGACTGCATGCAGTCTATCGAATTTGTGCCGATGGCTTTCTTTGGGGTCGAAAGGCTTATCGCGGGAAGCTGAGATGTTTTTGCGGACAGTGCTTCAAGCGAAATCCCGACTCCGGGAGCGATGGCGCAGCCACAGAAAGAGCCGCTCTCGTCGATAACATTGATTTTTGTTGCAGTTCCGAGATCAATAACAAAGCATGGCAGTTTATAGAGATTCGCCGCCGCGACAGAAGCGGCAACAAGATCTGCGCCCGCCTGTGACGGGTCGTCGGCAAGGATATTTATCCCTGTCTTGACTCCGGGACCCAGAACGATGGGCTCGCTGCCGGTTATGCGCCTTGCGGCGTGCGATATAGCGCCCGTCAGCTCCGGCACAACGGAGCTTATCGCACATCCGGTAAACTCGTCAAAACCATAGCCGTAGAGGTCGAAAATGCTCTTGAGTTCAATGGCATACTGATCCTCAGTGCGCGAACGGTCGGTGGCGAGTCTCGAAACGAACTTCAGCTCTTCGCCGCTGTATGCGCCGATTGTTAAATTGGTGTTGCCGATGTCGATAGTCAGAAGCAATCCGATCACCTCGTGAAAAGCGTTGTTTTAACTGATTTGATTATACACTATAACGCGGGAAAAAGCAAATTTATAATAAATTTCACTGTTTATTTTCGCGGCGCATTATGTTATAATTATCCGAAGAAAGGAATGAGACCCGTTATGCTGTGTAATTTGTGCCCGCGACACTGCGGAGTTGACCGCGATGTTTCGCAGGGATATTGCATGAGCCCGAACACATTGAAGCTCGCGCGGGCGGCACTGCATTTCTGGGAAGAGCCGTGTATCAGCGGCACAAAAGGCTCGGGCACAGTGTTTTTCTGCGGGTGCAATCTCAGGTGCGTTTATTGCCAGAACAGCGAGATAAGCGGCGGGGGAGCGGGCATCCCTATGAGCGACGAAGATGTCATGCGCACTTTTGACAGGCTCATTGAAAAGGGCGCGCATAATCTCAATCTCGTTACTCCGACTCATTATGCGGATTCCGTGGCGCGGATACTCGAAAAATATCATTCGCCCGTGCCTATTGTGTATAACTGCGGTGGATATGAATCCGTGGAAATACTCAAAAGGCTTGAGGGACTTGTTGATATATATCTGCCCGATTTCAAATATGCCGACTCGGCTCTTGCGGCTGAATATTCACATGCGCCGGATTATTTCGAGTGTGCGTCCGAGGCGATTAAAGAGATGAACAGGCAAGTCGGAGTGCTCAAACTCGACTCCGACGGCATAGCCGAACGCGGTCTTATCGTGCGCCATCTTGTGCTTCCGGGAGCTGTTTCAAACACAAAGAAAGCGCTTCACTGGATAAAGGAAAATCTTCCGGATGGAACGGTGGTCAGCCTGATGAGCCAGTATACGCCGTGCGCGAAAGCTACGGAGCATCCGCCTCTTGACAGGTGCATTTCCAAATACGAATATGAAATAGCGCTCAATGCAATGATCGACCTCGGCTTTGACAACGGATATGTGCAGAGCCGCTGTTCGGCTCAGAAAGATTTTATTCCGGATTTTCAGTCCCATGAGGGACTCTTATAAATATTGTTGACCGAAAGGGAGTTTTGATATGACAGGTTTTATCGGAGCGGGCAATATGGCAAATGCCATTATAAAGGGCATGGTGTCGTCCGGCGCGGCAGAGGGAAAAGATATAGCAGTCTATGATATCCACCCCGAAAAGCGCGAAAAAGCGGCTTCGGATTACGGAGTCAATGCGGTGTCAAGCCTTGAAGAGCTTGTGAGCGGGTGCAGCGAGATAGTTGTCGCAATCAAGCCCTACGGCTTTGAAAAACTGCTCGGCGGACTTGATGCTCAACTCAAAGAGTGTGACCCGCTTATAATTTCCATAGCTGCCGGCAAGACCATTGAGACTATTTCATCGTATCTCAGCTATGAACCCGCACTTGTGCGCGTCATGCCGAATATAAATGCTACGATAGGCGCGTCCATGAGCGCATACTGCGCGAACGACCGAGTCAGCGCAGAGCAGAAAGCATTTGTTGCAAAGCTTTGTTCGTCCATCGGCGAAGCGGTCGAGCTTGACGAAAAGTTCTTCTCGGCTTTCGGCGTTATCGGCGGCGCAGCTCCCGCGTTTACCTATATGTTCATCGACGAGCTTGCGCGCGGCGGAGTCAAAATAGGCATTAACAAACAGGTTGCGTTGAAAGTTGCGGCTCAGACCGTACTCGGTAGCGCGAAGATGATAGCGGAGAGCGGGGAACACCCTTATGCTCTCGTGGATAAAGTCTGCTCGCCCGGCGGAACTACAATCGAGGGCGTAGCGGCGCTCAATGAAAACGGATTTGCGAACGCCGTTATGCAGGCTGTGACGGCAACATACGAAAAGGATCTGAGACTCTCCGGCAAATAAAATGCGGAGAGGATGAATATATCAATAATTGTACGGAGGTATAAACAATGGCATTACCGGTAGCGCTTCAGCTCTACAGCGTCAGAGACGAGCTCGAAGCAGATTTTGAGGGCACTATAGCAAAAGTCAAGGAGTTTGGCTATGACGGAGTCGAATTCGCGGGACTTTACGGCAAAAGTGCCGAGCAGGTCAAGAAGATACTTGCCGACGCAGGACTTACTCCCGTTTCGGCTCATATTCCGCTCGATGAACTGCTCTCAGATACACAGGCGGTCGTTGCAATTTATAAGGAGATAGGCTGCAAATATATTGCCGTGCCCTATCTTCCTGAGGACAGACGCCCCGGAACAGGTGGCTTTGACCGCACGATAGAGGACATAAAGAAGATTGCCGATGTCTGCAATGAGCAGGGCATACAGCTTCTCTATCATAACCATGATTTTGAGTTCAAAAAGCTTGACGGCAAATATGCGCTTGATATTCTTTATTCCGATGTCACCGCCGACAGACTACAGACCGAGATCGACACCTGCTGGGTCGGTGTTGCAGGAGAAGATCCCGCATCGTATGTTCTCAAATACAGCGGCAGAGCACCCGTTGTCCATCTCAAGGATTACTATATGCAGGGCAAGGAGAAGCCGAAGAAGCTCTATGAGCTTATCGGCATAGAAGATGACGGCGAGAGCGCATCAGAAGAAGCGTTCGGATTCAGACCCGTCGGCTACGGCGTTCAGAATATGCCCGCTATACTTGATGCATCCGAAAAAGCGGGAGCAGAGTGGGTCGTTGTCGAGCAGGACAGACCCGCAGCCGGCGACACCCCCATTAACTCGGTAAAACTCAGCCGCGATTATCTCAAAACACTCGGCTGGTAAAATAATAAATATTAAAAGAAAGAAGGTAACGGAACATGAGTACCAATAAGTGCTGGTATAAAGAGATGGCGGTATACCAGATTTGGCCGCGAAGCTTCTGCGACGGAAACGGCGACGGTATCGGCGATATCAAGGGCATTATGTCAAAGCTTGATTACATAAAGAGCCTCGGCGTTGACGCTATCTGGTTTTCTCCGCTCTATAAGTCTCCGCAGGAGGACATGGGCTACGATATAGCCGACTACAAGGACATCGCGGAGGAATACGGCACACTTGACGAGTTCAAAGAGCTGCTTGAAGCTATTCATGCAAGAGGCATGAAGGTTATAATGGATCTTGTTATAAACCATACTTCAAATCAGCATAAGTGGTTCCTTGAGAGCATGAAGAGCAAGGATAACCCCTATCACGACTATTATTTCTGGCGCGACGGCAAAAAGGGCGGCAAGAAGCCCCCGAACAACTGGCTTTCAACTTTCTCGGGTCCCGCATGGAAATATAATGAAAATCTTAATCAGTATTATCTTCATCTCTTTGCCGAGGGTCAGCCCGACCTAAATATGGATAACCCAAAGGTTCGCGAAGAGATAAAAGACATCATGCGCTTCTGGCTCGACATGGGCGTTGACGGCTTCAGAGAGGATGTTATCACATTTATCTCCAAAGCTGAAGGTCTGCCGAACGGATTCCCGCTGCCTGTTGCTACAGGTATTGAGCATTACAAGAGCGGACCGCATCTTCAGGAATATCTCGGCGAGTTCAGAAAGGTGCTTGATGAATATGACTGCATGACAGTCGGCGAGGCGCCCATGATGACTCCCAAGACCGCAATGAAATTCATCGCGGAAAACAAGGATCAGAAACTCAATATGATGTTCCACTTCCAGCATATGGAGGCGGACTGCCTGTTCTACAGCTGGATAAGAGCGCCGTTCAGCCTCAGAAAGCTCAAAAACGTCTATAAAAACTGGCAGACAAAGCTTTACGGCAAGGCGTGGAATACTCTTTATATCGAGAATCACGATCAGCCGCGTATCATAAACAGATACGGCAGCCTCAAATACAGAGTCGAGAGCGGCAAGATGCTCGCAACGATGTATATCTGCCAGAGCGGTACCCCATTCATATATCAGGGTCAGGAGATCGGTATGGTCAATATCGGTCTGCCGGAGATCGAGATGTATGAGGACGTTTCGACTCAGAATGCCTATCATACCATGCGCCACCTCGGCTTCACACATAACATGGTCATGAAAGTTGCAAAGTATGCGTCGCGTGACAATGCGAGAACACCCGTCCAGTGGAGCGCAGAGAAAAATGCCGGCTTCACCACCGCCGATAAGCCCTGGTTCTATATCAACGATAACTACAAAGAGATAAATGTTGAGGCGGCAGAGAAGGACGAGAACTCCATCCTCCATTATTACAGAAAGCTTCTCAAACTTCGCAAGGATAATCCCATTATAATCTACGGCGATTTCAAGATGCACAATAAGCTCAGCAGAAAGCTTTTCGTCTATGAGCGCAGCTATGAGGGACAGAGAATGCTTGTTATCAACTCGTTCTCCGAGAAGCCCGTGAAGTTCAAAGCGCCTGCAGATTTCGATATCACAAAGTCGGAGCTGCTTATCTCAAACTATGACTGCAAAGATAAGTCGAACGCTTTCACACTTCGCCCCTATGAATCGAGAGTCTATCTCATAAAATAATTTAAAAAGTCCGCTGCCTGAAATATGACAGCGGACTTTTGCCTTTGATTTATTTAATTTTCTTTGGCTCTTACGCGCAGGGGAATTCCCATCTTGTCGGCGAGCGCCTGACATTCCGATATCTCTTCCGGACTGATAACATCGACTACCGAGAACTTGACCGTCTTGATGTATTTCTTGCATTCTTCGGCAAATCTCAGAATCTCCTCAAAAGAGTCGACGCCGAATTTCGGTCTTGATATCTCATTGTATCGCTCTGCGTTAGGTGCGTTGAGACTTATTGAGACAGTGTCGGTGAATTCGGCGATTGCGGGGACGGTGTCTTTTTTGTTTATAAGATTTCCCAGCCCGTTCGTGTTTATGCGTATCTTTATGTCGGGATATTTGCTCTTGAGGAGCTTGCCCGCAACAACAAGATTGTCAAAAGCGCAGAGAGGCTCGCCGTATCCGCAGAATGTGACTTCGGGAAAATCGGAAAAGTCGAACTCTTCGATAGCCTTTGTGATCTCCTCGGCAGTTGGATCTGTCTTGTGCCAAAGTGTGTGTGCCGAACCGAGTCCGTCGCCGTTTGAGCGGATGCAGAATGTGCATCTGCATGGGCAGCGGTTGGTTATGTTGAGATAAACCTTGCCTCTGTAAGTATAAACTATATCAGCCAAAATGAAAGCCTCCTTATTTGAGAACCTTTTTCTTGAATCCGGCGGCGTCGAGCGCAAGGCCGAAGATTACATATATTGCGGCGTTTGCGGCAACTTGTATAACATTGGGTATGACTGCCGCGAATGCGCCCCATGCGCCGAAAAGTATTCTGTCGGCGAGATAGTAGCCGACGCAGGTGACTATAAGCGCGGGGATAAGCGCGATGAGATTGCGTGCGTTGATTATCTTGTCTTTCTTTGAAGTGAACGGCAAAACGATGAGCGACTTTATTATAACCGTTGCAATGACCCAGATAGGCGCGGTCAGCGCGTCGGCGAGTCCTGCGCCGACTGCGGCGGCTGCTATAGCGTAGGGCAGGGGCAGGAGAGATGCCGCGAGGAAAATGAACGAGTCGCCGAGGTGTATATATCCGTTACCTGTCGGAATGTGAAGAACATATGCGGTAACGACGGTTATTATAGCTGCAAAAAGTGCTGCCATAACGACATAAATGAGTTGTTTGTTTGCTTTTTTCTTTGCCATGGTTTAGCCCTCCCGGGTTTGATATTACCATTGATACTAACACCATAAGAGCTTTTTTAATTTGCCAAACGGAAATACGACAATAAAAAATCGAAAAATCGTCATAAAGCCTAAAATTTATATGAATACGGTATGTAAATCAAAAAAATTAGCACATGGTTCTGCCTGCCGAGTTTATGGATTTTTTGTGAATTGTTGTACGTGGGTGTTGAAAAGCTTGTATAATATATGGTATAATACCACGATGAAAAATAAGGCTTTCGCGGAAAGGAGAATGTCTCTTGAAAAGACGGCTGGCGGCGCTGATGCTCGTGCTTTGCCTGCTTGCTCTGGTTTTTACCGGGTGCAGCGGCACGAAAATGAAATCGCCCACGGGGCTTATGCGTCCTCCGCTTTCGGCGGGCGTTGACAGCGAACTTAAAAGTGCATTTCTCTCTGCCGCGACCGGCAAGGGAAAGGCTGCGTCTGCGTCCGATATCTCTCTGATATCTCCGCTCTCGGGAGACCACCGTTCCGCATTCGTGCTCCATGATATAGATAACGATGGGGTCAATGAGGCTCTTGTGTTTTATAAGCTTGAAAGCGAGTCGTCAAAAGAGCATATGAATGTTCTCGACAATGTCAATGGTAAGTGGGTCTCGATAAATGACTTCTCCGGTACCGGTACCGGCGTCAATTTTGTCAGTTTCGTTCAGATGACGGAAAATGGATGCCCCTCGATACTTGTTTCACAGAGCCTTTATGAAAACGACGCGAGTAAAATACTCTCGATCTATGTCTGCACGGGAAATGAAGAAAAGCTTTTGGTCAAGAATGTCTGCACCGAAGTGTATTCGGTTATGGAGAATATAGATGTTGATTCGGACGGTCTGCTTGATATATTTCTCATTCAGCAGGATCTGACGAACAACAATTCGCCGCGCTCGACCGCAAAGGTCTTCAAGATGAGCGCCTCAGGCACTCTCGATGAGTTCGGCACCGCAAAGCTTGACGGCGGAATCAGCAAATACTGCTCGATTCAGACGGACAAAGTCAGTCCATCGTCACCGCTTAGAATATATGTTGACGCAATAAAAGGCGAAGACCAGGCTATAACCGAAGTGCTTTTCTGGAGCACTTCAAGTAAATCGCTTGTGACCCCGATGTTCAGCCTTGACACGCAGTCAAATATGTTTACTGCGCGCTCGGAACTGCTCGCTTCGCAGGACTATGACGGAGACGGAATAATAGAAATACCGAGCCAGCGCCCGCTGATGGGCAGCCGAAAATATGAATCTCCGAAGAATATGTATGAGCAGATGAATGTTACAAGCTGGATCGAAGTGCGTTCATCGAAGGACTTCAAATTTACCGAGACGCTCGTCAACGCAAGCGATTCGTATATACTCGATTTTAAACCGCTTGAAAATATCATGGGCGAGTTCACAGTGTATTCCTACAGCAATACGCGCACATGGATATTTAAAGAATACAGCGCAAGGTACGAAACTGCCGGCGATGACCTTTTTGCCATAATCTGTACAACCAAGGACAGCGCAAACAAAAAAGGCGTGAAATCCGAAAATTATCTTATAGAGAACGATGACGGAACGGTTGTTTATTTTGAATCCCGCGAAAAAGGCGCAAAGGCGGGAATAACCGTCAAATCAATAAAACCGTACATCAAGATATTCAAAGATAAGGAGTTGGCAGCAAAATGAAAAAAGTTCTCGTAGCCGAGGACGAGTCCTCAATCAGAGAATTTGTGGTCATCAACCTCAAGAGAAACGGCTATGATGTTATCGAAGCGGCGGACGGCGCTCAGGCTATTGAAAAATACAAAGCCTGCAACGGCGATATTGATGTTGCCATTCTTGATATAATGATGCCGTATGTTGACGGACTTGAGGTCTGCAAGCAGCTGCGCGCGATGAACGCGAACCTCGGCATAATAATGCTGACCGCTAAGACTCAGGAGATGGACAAAGTTTCAGGACTGCTCATAGGCGCGGACGACTATGTCACAAAGCCGTTTTCGCCGTCCGAGCTTATGGCTCGCGTCGATGTGCTCTATCGCCGCGTAGAGATGAGCGCCGGGCTTGCGGACAACTCCCATGTGAATGTTATAACCTCCGGCGAGTTTGAACTCAATATGAGAAACAGGACGCTTACCAAAAACGGTATCCCGATAGAGCTCACACAGGTTGAGTTTCAGATAATGGAATACTTTTTCACAAACCAGGATGCGGCGCTTTCGAGAACTGATATCCTCGAAAAAGTCTGGGGCAGCGACTACTTCGGCGAAGAGAAGATAGTTGATGTCAACATACGCAGACTGAGAATGAAAGTTGAAGACAATCCGTCCGCACCCAAGCATTTGCTGACGATGTGGGGCGTCGGATACAAATGGATAGCTTGAATTAATTAAAAAACACGAGAGGGGGCAGGCAAAGTGAAGAAAATCGGCGGCATAACAAAACGATGGCTGAAAGATATATTCAGCGTTATTTTGGTGCTTGTGCTTGCTGTTTCGATAGCGGCCTGTCTCTTTATAAAAACTTATTACTATACATCGATAAAAAATGTGCTTGAGACGAACTCGGGCGAACTTATAACCACTTTCTTCAATATCTACGGCACCAACAACGAGGACGGATTTGCAATTGCCGGCAGAGAGTTTATCGAAAACTGCGGTATGCTCGATCTGATGGAAATATGGATAATCGACAACAGCGGAAATGTGCTTCTGTCATCGAGCGGATTTGAAGTCTCGCCTCAGCAGAATATGCCGGATTTTATCGAGGCGATGAATTCGGCTTCCGGCAAGGCTACATGGATCGGAAAGCTCAGCACCGGCGAAAAGATAATGGCAATGACCGAGTCGGTCATGAACACCGACGGCACGGCTGCGGGCGCTATAAGATATATCGTATCTCTTGAAGATGTCGATTCGCAGATAGGCTTCTCGTGCTTTATAATCGGACTGATAGCCGCGGTTATCATTGCCGTATCGACTATACTCGGACTTGTGTTTACTCGCTCTATAGTGAGACCGCTGAGAAATATCGGCAATGTCGCAGGCAAAGTTGCGGATGGCGACCTAAGCGCCAGAATCAAAAACTACAAATACGATGATGAAATAGGTGAGCTCTGCGGCAAGATAAACAATATGATTGATGAGCTCAACGACGCCGACAGGCTCAAAAATGACTTCATCTCGACCATATCGCACGAGCTCCGTACTCCGCTCACTTCCATAAAGGGCTGGGGCGAAACGCTTATGCAGGTAGGAGATACCGATCCCGCGCTGGCAAAACGCGGTATGAGTGTTATAATCAGCGAGGCGTCGCGCCTCTCCGGCATGGTCGAAGAGCTGCTCGATTTTTCAAAGATTCAGAGCAATCGTATGAATCTTCAGCTCAAGAAGATAGATGTTCTCGCTGAACTCGATGAGACTGTGTTCACATTCAGAGAGCGCGCTATAAAAGAGGGCATAGAGATAATATACAACGCCCCTGAGCTGCCCGCGCCGATGGAGGCGGACGAAGACAGAATACGCCAGGTGTTCATCAATATTTTTGACAACGCCATCAAATATAACTATCACGGCGGCAGAGTAATAGTGCTCGCCCAGATAACCAGCCCTACCGTGCTTGAAATATCCATTAGCGATACGGGCAGAGGCATATCTCCGGAAAATCTTCCGCGGGTAAAAGAAAAGTTCTATAAAACGGACAATACCGTTGCGGGTTCGGGAATCGGACTTGCCGTAGCGGATGAAATAGTCAAACTTCACGGAGGAACCCTCAGCATCGACAGTATTCTCAACGAGGGAACCACCGTAACGATAACGCTGCCGATAGAAGCAGTGACCTATACAGACGAAAAGGAAGTACACGATGAAGAAGCAAAAAACTCAAACTAAATACGGCTCCGTCGGCGGTCAGGCGCTGATGGAGGGCATAATGATGAATGGACCCGAGGGCAAGGCAATGGCACTCAGGATGCCCGACGGCAGTATCTCGGTCGAGAAAAAGACGTTTCATTCAATTAAAGATAAAAATAAATTCTTCGCTCTGCCGATGATTCGCGGCGTAGTCAACTTTGTCGAAGCTCTTATTTTCGGCTACAAATGCCTCATGGAATCTGCCGAAAAGACCGGAATGGATCTCGGCGAAGAAGAGGAAAATATGTCGAAGCTCGACCGCTGGATAACCGATCACTTCGGCGAAAAGATGATGAATGTTATCGGCGCGATATCAATGGTGCTCGGATTCGCACTTGCGTTTGCGCTGTTTGTGTGGATGCCGTCGTTCCTGTTTGATTTGATAAACAAATGGGCCGGCGAGCACATCTCAATGCTCCGCACCATATTTGAGGGTCTGCTTCGAATAATCATATTTGTCGTCTATATGGTGGCAGTCTCCAAAATGAAAGAGATAAAGCGCGTCTACATGTATCACGGCGCAGAACATAAGTCGATATTCTGCTACGAGAGCGGCGAAGAGATGACGGTTGAAAATGTCAGAAAACAGAGTCGTTTTCATCCGCGCTGCGGCACGAGCTTTATCTTTGTTATGATAATACTCAGCATTTTAGTTTCGTCTTTGGTGGCGTTGGCTTTCCCGGCTCTTACGCATATCCGTCCCGTGTGGATCTGTGTCAAGGTGCTCATAATGCCGATAGTTATGGGACTCGGCTATGAATTCATCAGATACGCCGGCAGGCACGACAATCTTTTTGTCAAGATACTTTCGGCTCCCGGACTCTGGATGCAGCGCATAACCACCGCGGAGCCCGACGACAGCATGATAGAAGTCGGAATAGCGGCGATAAATGCAGTTGTTCCTCATCCGGAGGAGAAAAAAGAGAATATCGAAGAAGTCGGCGAGATCGAAAACATATCCGAAGAGAACGGCGAAGAAAACTGATATAGCTTTCTTGAAACATTCTGAAAGGGGATATAAGCCATGACAGCTGAACAGGTACTCAGAACGGCGGCGGAGAAGCTCAGGACGGCGCAGATAGAAAATGCATCATTTGATGCATCCTGCCTTGTTGAAAATATTACAGGGCTTTCGCGCACGAAGATAATGCTTTGCGACGATGATATTGCCGATGAGCAGGCCGAACTTGTTGAGCGCGCGGTTTTGCGCCGTATATCCGGCGAACCGCTGCAGTATATCCTCGGCGAATGGGATTTCTTCGGCAGGACATTTGAGGTCGGCGAGGGCGTGCTCGTCCCGCGACCCGAGACGGAATTGCTTGTTGAGCTGGCGCTTGAGAAGCTTCGCAATATCAGATATCCGGTGGTGTTCGATCTCTGCGCCGGAAGCGGATGCGTCGGGCTTACGATTGCTGCCGAGCGACCGGATGCCCATGTGTGGCTTTTTGAAAAATATGACGAAGCTTTTCACTATCTCAAATGCAATATCGAAAAGCTCGGGCTTACAAATGTGCAGGCGGTTCAATATGATATAACTCTCGGTTACGACGACAAAATCTCCGAAACGCCCGATCTTATAGTTTCGAATCCGCCTTATCTCAGAACGGACGAACTTGGCGAACTTTCAACAGAGGTCATGCATGAGCCCGTTACCGCGCTTGACGGCGGGACGGACGGCGTTGATTTTTATCGTATAATTGCTTCACGCTGGCTGCCGAATGTCAATAAACACGGCGGAATAATTTTTGAATGCGACCCGTCGCAGACGCTTAAAATTGCAGATATGCTCATGCCGTATGCGATGCGGGTGAAAATAGTAACGGATATATTCGGGCTTCAGCGGGCGGTTTTAGCCGACACATTCTGAAGCGGAAAGGATTTTAACCAATGATACGCTCTCTTTTGAGAAACGGATTTTCAATAGATACGCTCATAGGCCTTTGTGCGAGTGTGTTTGTCGTATTTTGTACTTTGCCGATACATGAGTATGCCCATGCGCTTGTCGCGACAAAGCTCGGCGACGATACTCCGAAACAAAACGGACGCCTTACGCTAAATCCTTTGGCACATATCGATGTAATCGGTGCCGTGATGATACTGCTTGTCGGCTTCGGCTATGCAAAGCCCGTGCCGGTGAATCCGCGCAATTTCAAGAACCCGAAAGCGGGTATGGCGCTGACTGCCGCCGCAGGCCCGGCTTCAAATCTGATAATGTCCGTTATCTTTGTTTTGCTGTCGAACATCTCGTTCGTTATTTATTGCAATGCAAACGATTCCATCGTCGCAAGGGTAGTGTTTCTGTTCTTCTTCTACGCCGCAATGATAAATATCAGCCTTGCGGTTTTTAACCTCATTCCGATTCCGCCGCTTGATGGCTCGCGTATAATTGGACTCTTTATTCCGAACAAAGTATACTATCAGATAATGAAATATGAACGTTATATCATAATGGTCGTATTTCTTCTGCTTGCGTTCGGCTGGCTCTCGACCCCGCTGTCGTGGCTTACCGCTAAAGTGCTCTACGGCATATCGTGGCTTGTTTCAAAGCCGTTCGGCGAATACGGCGACATGTTCATGCAGATAGTTTCATCCGCAATGTGAGGTTTTTATGGAGACTCTTTCTTATAAAATTGAATCTTTTGAGGGTCCGATGGATCTCCTTCTGCACCTCATCAGCAAGCATAAGGTCAGGATCGAAGATGTGCCGATAATGGATCTCATCAACCAGTATCTTGATTATATGAAAAAACTGAAAGAAGAAAATCTCGAAGTCGCGAGCGAATTTCTTGAAATGGCGGCGCGTTTGGTGTATATTAAAACTGTATCGCTTCTTCCCGTCCACGAGGAGGCGGACAGGCTCGCAGAAGAGCTTCGCGGCGAACTCACTGAGTACCGCGACTGCCAGCTTATGGCGGGCAAGCTTGCGGAGCAGGCGAACGGATTCAACTTCTTTTCGCGCGAACCGCAGGAAATCGATGTCGATATGACATATACGAGGACTCACGAGCCGTCCGAGCTTTATAAAGCTTATATGGCGGCAGTCGGAAAGGGCAAGCGCAAATTGCCGCCGCCCGTTGAAGCTTTTTCGGGAATAATCGCAAGAAAGATAGTTTCCGTCTCGTCGAGATTTTCTTACATACTCAGAAAACTCGGTAGAAACAAAAAACAGAAATTCATATCTTTCTTTGAGCGTTCAACTTCGCGCTCGGAGATGGTCGCAACCTTTATGGCGATGCTTGCGCTCGTCAAGTCGAAAAAGGTTGAGATAAACGGTGACGGAAGCGATGCCGAAGTCACTTTGATAACGGACAGACGATGAGATTTTGAGGGGAGAATCAGCTTGACATTCAATCAGATGCGCGCCGCGGC
>DJQG01000124.1:0-5261 GCA_002438685.1 Ruminococcaceae bacterium UBA6392
CGCGCCGGAGCTTGAACGAATGTGCGCTCGTGCGTCTTGCTTCGCAAGCCGTTCCCTCGCCTTTCCCAGATAGACTTCAAACACTGCGGTGTGGCTATTGAAAACATGATTATAGAAGTTGACTGGTCACTTACTTTTACTTTGCTATGACTCGAGTGACAGATAAATCCCAATTTGTCTTGCTTCCAACTGTACGTTTAAATCAACATCGGCGCGGCTTTATAGCCGCGCCGTTTTGATATCAACTGCTTATTTTATATATCCTATAATGAAATGCGAACTCTTCTTGACGAAGTCGTCGAAGCCGGGCAGCTCGCGCGGGTCGGGGCAGCTGTTGCTGAAATTATACACTCTGATGCCGCCGTTTTCCATGCTCTCGACCGCCACTGTGTGCAGCGATGACAGAAGCGGGCGCTTCGTCCAGAATGAGATTATCGCCGAGCCGGCTTTCGGGAACTCGCGCTTGAATCGCTCATAGTCCGTTATGCCGTGCTCGGACATGCCGCGCTTTTGGAAATAGTGCCTGAGCATATACGGATTCGAGCCGAACAGTCCCATGAGCACCGAGCCTTTCGGGTATATCTCGAGCGCGAGATCCGCCATATTTGTCTTCACGCCGTGCAGACGCATATAGTTATAGACCGCGATTATCTCACAGCCGTTATACGACATCGGAAAAAGCCCGTAGCGAAGCCGACTGACCATGCCGAGCGCCTGACCGTTTATGAATCTGTCAGGCATCGGCATATTTTTATTAAATTTATAGTTCGATTTTTCAAGCATAATCATACCTCCGTCATGAGACGCGACGTATCGGGCTTGGATATCCACATATCCTCCCACTTCTGCCCGGCGATGACCTCGAGGCGCTTCTTCTCCTCGTCATCGATATCGATCTCGCCCTGCTCGTGCTTTTGCTTGATGAGAGCCTTTATCTGCTCGTGGTCGCGCTTTGTCATGGTGTAGCGCCAGACGGTTATGAGGGTTATTATCGCGAATATTGTCGGCAGGATAGAAAAGTTCAGGCGCAATCCCCAGATAGTGCGCGCGGACTGCATTGACGGCGCGGTTATCTTCGGGTTATAGCCGAACGCATCTATCGACGCGCCGACGATATACGCCATGAAGCTGTTTATCATCTTGCGGAACAGCGTATAGAATGTCGATATAGTTCCCTCGCGGCGCTCGCCCGTTATCATCTCGTCAACATCGGTGACATCGGGCTGGATATTGACAATGAAGAAATCGGGGCCGGAGAAGCCGAAGTTGTAGCATATCGAAGATATGACGATAATTATCGTTGAAATAATCGACGGCGTGTTCGGCGTTATGAATGAAGTAATAAACAGACCGACGACCATAAGCGGGCCGAGAATTTTTCCGCACGACTGTTTGCCGAACTTCTTGATGAGCATATAGTTTATGGGCGTGCCCATGAATTCCGAGATGCCCGAAACTATAGTCATGGATATGAACAGGCTGTATTTATCGGCGACGCTGACCATGAAATACTGGTCGGTGATGCTGTAGAATCCGCGGCACATCATAAAACAGAGGCTGATAAGGAAATACTGCCTGAACGCGCGGTTTTTGAAGACCCTTACATACTGGCTGACAACGAACTTTATGTTTATCGGTGCCTTCGGCATATCCTTTGAAGACGGCTCGCTCGTATGGAAATAGCAATAGACGAGCGGCCACGCAAAGAACACGGCGAGTATAAAGCCGATGAGCATATATTTATTTGTATCCGCGTGCGAGGGATTTGGCAGACTGCCGAGCGCCGTTCCGACATCGAACTCGCTCAATATGAGCGCGGTGAGTATGAACGAGGTCACCTGCCCGACGGAGTTCATCAGATACTCAATAAACAGAAACTGCGTTCGCTGGAAATAATTCGGCGCGACCATCGGCAGCATCGAGGTGTGCGGCACGCTCGCTATTGTGAACGCGGTGCTGTAGAGCAGCGTTCCCGCGATGTACCAGAGCATGATATTGCGCGTGTTGCCGGTGTCGGATATTCCGAATGAAGTCCACTTCATGATATAGGCTATCATGAATGGGATAACCGCTATGAGCAGATATCTCCTGTGGCGTCCGGACTTTGCGCGGGTGTGATCGCTGACAATGCCCATTATCGGGTCGGTTATTGCGTCCCACATTCCGCCGATGAGCGAAATGAAGCCCGCCTGCTTGGTGCTCAGGCCCTCGACATATGTCAAATACTGCTGATGATACATGCTGATCGGATAGCCCGCTCCGCCGAGCATGATGTTTCCCGAGGTATAGCCCACGGCAGGCTTGAGGGTATCTTTTAAGTCGCCCTCGATTCCCGCAATGTCTTTAAACCATTCGGAAAAGGTTCTTCTTTCTTTTTTCATTGTTGTCTCCCCTTTCGGTCATATAAGGGAATCGCGATATAACAACAGCCGCAGCTGAAAGTTACTTGAAAAGCTTCGTGTGCCTGAGCGCCGAATAGAGCGGCAGTCCGAGCACGAGGCAGATTACGAGCTCGCCCGCTCCGACTTCCAGAGCGGATATGGCGAATGCGGTGAGCTTGCCGCCCTCGACCGGGGTCAGCATCACTATCTCAAGTCCGACTATGACGGCGTTGAATATAACCGGCATAAGTGACGAGAGCACCGGGAGCTTTTTTATCTGCACATTTCTGAGCATACGCCCGGTCACTGCGCCGAGAAGAGTCGCCGCCGAGCCGAAGAGCACATCCCATATGCCCATCGGGCTCGAAATATTGCCTATGATACAGCCTATTGTCAGCCCCGGTATCGCAGCGGGGGTGAGAGTCGAGAGCACGGTCAGGGCTTCGGAAAGCCTAAACTGCACCGAACCGTAAGCGAGTGAGAACGCGGCGCTGAGATATGTCGCCGCCGCATAGAGCGCGGCAATGACCGCGCTCTCCGTCAGGAATCGGACGGAAAGTTTTTTGTTTTTCATTTTTCTGCTCCTTTTTGCTGCCATGCAGCGCCTTTAGTTTTGTTCGGCATCGGGCACAATGCCTGTCGGGAAGGTCTCGAACCGACGATTGATTTATATCAAAGATATTCGGCGAGGTCTTTCATGCTGTCGACCACGACGCTCGCTTTAATATCCGAATTTTCGTATTCCTCTCTCGTAGTCACTCCGCTGAGCACGAGCACGCTCGGTATGCCGTGATTCGCGCCTATCGCGATATCCGTTGCCAGGCGGTCGCCTATAAAAGCAATCTCATCGCGCGAGCAGGAGAGCATATGGGTTATATAATCTACAGTCGCGGTCATGGGCTTGCCCATAACAAGCGGGCGTTTGCCGGTCGATGCGGCGAACAGCTCGATCATCGAGCCCGTATCGGGCATGAATCCGTCCGCAGTCGGGCAGTTGAGATCGGGGTGGGTCGCTATATACTCCGCGCCGTTTGCGATATACTTCGCGGCGTTCCAGAGCTTCTGATAAGTCAGCGTAGTATCGAAGCCGAGCACGACTATATCGGGGTCTTTTTCAACAAGATCGATGCCCACAGCTTTGAAATCGCCGGTCAGTCGCTCGTTGCCGAGAAGATAGACGCTCTTGCCGGGACGGTGTCTCTTGAGGAAATCTATGGTGACATGGGACGAGATTATGACGCGCTTTTCGTCAACGGGAAAGCCCATCTTAGCGAGCTTATCCCTGCACGAGGCGACATTGTTCGACGAATTGTTCGTGAAGAAATAGAAGTCTCTCCCGCTCTCGCGGACTTTTTTCAAAAAGCCGTCCGCGCCCGGGATGATGTTTCCGTCGAGATAGAATGTTCCGTCCATGTCGACAATGAAATATTTTGTCTTTTCAAAGATGTTTTTTTCTGTCAAAGTTTCCACACACTTTCTCTCAAAGTCCCGTTTTCGGGACATAATATCTATTATTATATCATAGCGTACCGGCGTTTTACAATACATCTTTTTCTGCGATTTAAAGCCGTTTTCCAACATAACGCAAAATTGTGTGGCTTTTATCTTTATAAAATTTGACTTTTCTTTAAATTTTCAGTAAAAGTTTTATATTTACTATAGACTTTTTTCTTCAGATATTTTAAAATTGTATTGTATAAAGCATCGGCTTTGAGCCGATGGGGACGGAGGATAAAGATATGCCCAACCAGAATCTCGAATTTGGAAACAGGCTCAAGACATTCAGAACACTCAACGGTCTGACTCAGGGGGAAGTCGCAGAGGTTCTCAACCTCGACCGTTCGACCTACACCTACTACGAAAAAGGTCGCGTGCCGAATCTCGACACGCTCAACAAGCTCTCGAAGCTTTTCAACGTATCCGTTGCCGAGCTTATCGGCGAACGCGATGACGGCGCACTCGATGTTATCAAAAACGCCAGCCGTGAGCTGCACGTTGAGAGCATCTTTTTAAGACCCGAGGAAAAGCAGCTGATACTCAATCTTCGCCTTTGCTCAGCGGCTGAGAGGCAGAAAATTTTTGACAAGGTCAATCAGTATATCGAAAGAAAATCCAAATAAGGACATTTGATGGACAAATTCAAGCTCGAAAACCTCGGCTCGGGCATAACCGCAGTCATTTCGAAGGAACATGGATTCGGAACCGACGCGCTTCTGCTCGCCGACTTCGCGGCAGTGAAGGAATCTAACCGCTGCTGCGACATGGGCAGCGGATGCGGAATAATCCCGCTGCTGTGGCTCAAAAAGAATATGAGCAAACCTGTTGCCGCGATTGAAATAAGCGAGCAGGGATGCGAACAGATGAACAAGGCTGCCGGGATAAATTCTCTCGGCGGCCGTCTTGAGGTATATAACAAAGATCTCAGGAATGTGCGCGAATTTCTGCCTGCGGGTGAGTTTGACATTGTGACGATGAATCCGCCCTACAAAGCCGAGGGCGCGGGAATAGTCAGCACGGATGAAACGGCGGCGCGGGCGCGGCACGGGCTGTGCTGCTCGCTCGATGATATGTGCGAAGCCGCCGCGTGGCTTTTGAAATTCGGCGGCAGGCTATGCGTGTGTCTGCGCCCGGAGAGGCTGTGCGAGCTGATGTGCAAAATGAGCGCCGCAGGAATTGAGCCGAAAAGGCTCAGAACCGTTTCAAAGCGCGGCGGATGCGCCCCGTGGCTCATTCTCGTCGAGGGGAAGCGCGGCGGGAAGCCGGGCATGACGGTCGAGCCCCAGCTCAATATATATGACGGGGACGAATATTCGGAATACATGAAAATGCTCTACTCGGACTACGAGCGCGAGCGTGAAAATAACGACCCTGAAAGGAACA
>DJQG01000124.1:5330-8635 GCA_002438685.1 Ruminococcaceae bacterium UBA6392
ATAGACGCGTTTGAAAACTGCGATTTTATCGCCGCGGAGGACACCAGAGTGACGCTGAAGCTTCTCAATTCATTCGGGATAAAGAAGCCGATGATAAGCTATCACGAGCACAACAGGTTCGAGATGAGCCCGCGAATAGTTACGCGGCTGATGAACGGCGAGAGCTGCGTGCTCGTCACGGACGCCGGCATGCCCGCGATATCCGACCCCGGCGAGGACTTGGTGCGCATGTGCCATGAGCACGGGATAAAAGTCGAATCCGTGCCCGGACCGACTGCGTTCGCAACGGCGATGGCGATATCCGGTATGCCCTCAGGGAGGTTCACTTTTGAAGGCTTCCTGAGCGTCAACAAGGCGAGTCGCACCGAGCACATACAGAGCATAGTCAAAGAGCCGCGCACGATGATATTCTACGAAGCTCCGCACAAGATAGGCGCGACGCTCCGCGACCTCGCCGCCGCGCTCGGCGACAGGGAGATCGCAATAGTCCGCGAGATAACGAAGATTCACGAAGAAGTCATCCGCACGACGCTCTGCGCCGCCGCCGAGAAATACGCGGACGGCGGACTTAAGGGCGAAATAGTGCTCATCATCGCAGGCGCGAAGCCCGAGAAAAAAGAGCAGATGACCGTCGAGCAGGCAGTCGAAGAGGCGAAAAAATTCATAGCATCGGGCGACTCCGCCTCGGAAGCCGCGAAGAAAGCGGCGAAGCTCAGCGGACACAAGAAAGGCGACATATACAAACTTTTGCAGGGAGAGAAAGACAATGGCTGACGCACTCAGACAATACTGGTATCTTGGAATCGCGCTCATAGCGGTCTTTATCTTAACTCTCTGGGTAATCAAAAAGGCGGCGCAGGCATCGAGCAGGGCGCACGCAGAGCGCGAGGCGCAGATGAAAAAGCTCGAATACGAATCGGGCGTGCTCAAAGAGTTCTCCGAGCTCAGCGAAGAGAAGCTCCGCAATGCCGACAGCAAGCGTGCTTTCGACGGCGTGGCGATGAACATACAGCGATATCTCGAAAAGCAGAGCAACATGAACGCGGCGTTCTCGGCACTCTCCAACAGTCAGAAGCAGATATACGCGCTCTATTATCTCATAGACGATTCTAAGAAAGGACTCAGCGAGTTTTTTAAATGCAACTCCGCTCCCCTGACCCCCGCGGCGCGCGATGCAGTCGATTCAATGTTCCCGGCAAAAGCCGCAAAAGCTTTTGACAGCGAGTACCGCGCATATGACCCCGACGATGAGGACACTTCGCTCATCCCCGCCGAGATAGAGAAGAACGACGCCGAATATGCTGAGGCTATGCAGGATTTTGATTTTTATAAAGCGGCAGTCGGAATGATAATCGAAAATCTTAAAGACTTTTGCTGATTTACGACTTATTTTTACCCTCATGTAAAGTATAATAGTTTTGTGATGTCCGCGACGCGGATAATAATTATATTATAAACACAGGAGGAAACAGCATGGAATTCAAAGGCAGCAGAACTCAGGCAAATCTCATGGCGGCTTTCGCCGGAGAATCACAGGCAAGGAACAAATACACATACTATGCATCAAAGGCGAAGAAGGACGGCTACGAGCAGATAGCCGCAATTTTCACCGAGACCGCAGACAACGAAAAAGAGCACGCGAAGATCTGGTTCAAGGAGCTGCACGACGGCGCAGTGCCCTCGACCATAGACAATCTGCGCGACGCGGCGGCAGGCGAAAACTATGAGTGGACCGAGATGTACAAGGAGTTCGCCGAGGTCGCCCGCGAAGAGGGCTTCGACCGCATAGCTTCGCTCTTTGAGATGGTCGGCAAGATCGAAAAAGAGCATGAAGAGCGCTATAATACGCTGCTCAAGAATCTCGAAGAGGGCATCGTTTTTGAGCGCAGCGAAGAGGTCGTATGGGTCTGCCGCAACTGCGGACACATCCATGTCGGCAAATCCGCGCCGAAGGTATGCCCCACCTGCGCTCACCCGCAGTCGTATTTTGAAATCAGGAAGACAAATTATTAAAATTTCACAAGGCTCTGTCCGTTCTCAAACGGACGGAGTTTTTTATTTTTTGTCCGTTTGGAGCGGTCAAAAGTAATAATACAAAAATTATAGGCATTATTTGGTCATTTTTTACAAAAAATTTACATCAAATACTATAGCCGTTTGAATAAAGTAGTCAAAAACCGCTTGAAAAAATCTATAATCGAGTGTATAATTTATTTAATAATACATCTTTTGAGGAAAGTGAGAATCTTAAATGCTTAATGAGAATATCCCGATGTACCTTTTCCATCAGGGTACAAACGCAAAAGCATATGAGTATCTCGGCTCACACCGCGACGAAGAGGATGAGAATTTTACCTATTTTCGCGTATGGGCTCCGCACGCCGTCGCTGTTTTTGTCGCCTGCGACAGGAACAACTGGACGGGAGAGGGCTTTGAGCTCAGCCGCATAAACGAACAGGGTCTCTGGGAGGGACGCTTCGAGGGCTTCAAAGAATTTGACGCCTACAAGTATCTCATCATCGCGCAGGACGGCCGCAAGCTGATGAAATGCGACCCATACGCATTCCATGCCGAGACGCGCCCCGGAACCGCCTCGAAGATATATGAGCTCGGCTCATTCGAGTGGACGGACGGCGCATGGATGAAAAAACGCCGCAGGAAGAATATATATGCCTCCCCGATGAATATATATGAGCTGCACGTCGGTTCGTGGCAGCGCTATGCCGACGGCAACACGCTCTCTTACCGCGAGCTCGCGGACAGGCTCGTACCCTATGTTGTCGATATGGGCTACACGCACATTGAGCTGCTGCCGATAATGGAGCACCCGTTCGACGGCTCGTGGGGATATCAGGTCACCGGATACTTTGCGCCGACCTCGCGTTATGGCACGCCGGACGACTTCATGTATTTTGTTAATAAATGCCACGAAAACGGCATAGGAGTTATATTGGACTGGGTTCCGGCGCATTTCCCGAAAGATGCATTCGGTCTCTACGAATTCGACGGCGAGGCATGCTACGAATATGCCGACCCGAACAAAGGTGAGCATAAACAGTGGGGCACGCGAGTTTTTGACTACGGCAGAACGGAAGTGCAGAGCTTTCTGATGTCGAGCGCGCTGTTCTGGCTCGAGGTCTACCACGCGGACGGACTGAGAGTCGACGCCGTCGCGTCCATGCTCTATCTCGACTACGGGCGCGAGGACGGCGAATGGAGCCCGAACACCTACGGCGGGCGAGAGAATCTCGAAGCCGTGGCGTTTATAAAGAAGCTCAACGAAACTATATTCGGAGAGCACGGCG
>DJQG01000035.1 GCA_002438685.1 Ruminococcaceae bacterium UBA6392
GCAGAATGGAGATTAATATGACTGCTTTTGATAACATCAGACTTGAAAAAGGTCTCTATGCTTCCGGTGATTTCACCGGCGCACTCGAAAAAATCGACCCCTCGGAGAACTACAGCGGCACCGCTCTCGAGGGACTTGACGCATATCAGCGCCAGCTCAAGCGCTTTGATATCAAGGTCAGCGGAGCGGGCAGCGACGTTGTTGACAAGTTTTTCAAGACTTCCGATTCCGCCGTGCTCTTCCCCGAGTATGTTTCCCGCGCCGTCAGGCAGGGTATGCAGGAGGCAAATGTCCTGCCGCGCATCGTCGCATCGACCACGGTTATAGACTCGCTCGACTACCGCTCGATAGCCTGCGAGCCGAGCGACGATGAAAAGGAGCTCAAGGTCGTCGCCGAGGGCGCGTTCATCCCCGAAACCAGCGTCAAGAGCAAGGCGAACCTTGTTCATCTGAAAAAGCGCGGACGCTCGCTTGTCGCTTCTTATGAGGCCGTCCGCTTACAGCGTCTCGATCTGTTCACCGTCACCCTGCGCCAGATCGGCGCATATATCGCGCGTACCCAGCTCAGCGACGCTGTCGATGTGCTCATAAACGGCGACGGAAACAATAACGCCGCCTCCAACACCGCCGTCGCATCTGCGGGCAAGCTCACCTACACCGACCTTGTCAACTTCTGGAATCTCTTCGATCCCTATGAGCTCAACACAATTATTGCCGCTCCCGCGCAGGTCGCGCAGATGCTCGGCATCAGTGAGTTCAGGGACGCTGCGGCAGGTCTCAATTTCCACGCGACGGGCGAAGTTATAACTCCCCTCGGCGCAGATCTCATAAAGGGCTCGTGTGTGCCCGCGGGCAAGATAATCGGCATCGACCGCAGCTGCGCCCTTGAGATGGTCACGACAGGTCCTGTCTCCACCGAGTATGACAAGCTCATCGACCGCCAGCTCGAGCGTGCGGTCATCAGCTCGACTGCGGGCTTCGCAAGGATATTCGACTCCGCCGCACGCACCCTTACCGTCTGACGGCGGGGGTGAGAGCATGATAACTCAGTGGAGCGTACTCTCTCTGCTCAGGCAGCTGACGGATATCGGCGAGGACGAAGAAAAGGTCTGTCTCGGGATAGCTCTGAGCTCACTTGAGCGCGTGAATTCGCGATTGAAAGCTGATGCGGACAGAGACGATGTCCGTATCGCTCAGGCGGCCGCGGGGCTTGCATATTATGCGCTCTGCGTGCGCCGCGCGGGCAGCGCCGACGGCATACAGAGCTTTAAGGCGGGCGATATCTCCGTCGAAAAGAGCGCGGACAGCCCACTCAAATTCGCTGCGTCCGTGCGCGACAGCGCACTCGCGGAGCTGACTCCGCTGCTGAGCGACGACGGCTTTTTCTGCTGCGGGGTGGAGATATGAATCTCTCGGCGGAATTTGAAAAGTGGGGCAGAACGCTCGTTATCGAGAACACCGACTCCACTCAGACCGCGCCGTTCAAGGGCTTTATTCAGCCGCTGAGATATAAAAACAAGATGTATCTCTACGGCGTAAACACCGAGATAGGCTACAATTCGCAGGGCTATTATCTCTATATCGGTCCGCCCGAGCATGACCTGACGGTCAACGAGGACGCGCTGATAATCGACGGCGATATAAAATACCAGATCGATCGCGCGGAGAAGATAAAGTTCGGCGAAGAGGTGCTCTATGTCTGGGCGGTCGTGCGGACGGTCGTCGAGATAACGGAATAACTCAAAGGGTCGCCGGGGCTTTTCCCGGCGATCCGATAAAGGAGGTTTTTTATGAGTACAATCAGTGTTCTTCCCTCGCAGATAGCTAACTGGCTGTCCGAGCAGACGAGACTGAGCGGGATAAGATTCATAACCGAGTATCCCGCCGTCAAAAAAGAGATACCGCTAAAGCGCGTGACCGTCGCCGTCGGAATAGGGGAGATGGATATAGTCGACAGCTTCACCGCGAACGACGAGGGCGTGTTGGTCAAGAATGAATACTGCCGCCTCGCGAATATAAAAGTCAAGCTCGCCATCCATGTCCCTTACAGCAAGGGCGGCGCGACCTGCCACGATGTGCTGACGACTATAATCGACTGCCTGACCTTCGACACCGATTTGAATGTTGTCGAATCCGGCTGTTCGGGCATCAAGGCGGACAGGGACACCGACGCCTTTGTCCTCGATGCATATATACTCATGCAGGCGGATTTCTGCCCCGCCGACACGACCGGACTCAACTTCCACTGCTTCCTCGACAAGACCCTGCTCTGCGGCTCGCATATTCGCGACACCGTCAAGCATGTCACCGCCGAGGATAAGGCTCTGTGGAACGCGCCGCTGAAAATGGGAACATATATCGGCACGGGCGCGAAGAGCCGCTCGATAAAAGTCGGCTTCAAGCCGACGGGCGTGCTCCTGTTCTGCAAGAGTATGCCCGCCGCCGTTGCGGATTTCGAGGGCTCGGCGACGACATGCTATATTGCCGCCGCGACTCAGGCGGGCGGTATGCCGGGGCTCAGCATCTCCTCCGACGGCTTCAGCATCAGCACGGCGAGCGCCGTCAACGGGAGCAAAAATCTTCTCAATGCGCTGGGTATGACCTATATATACATCGCGCTTAAAATATAAATTTGCTGACCTTTTTATCGGACAGAACTTTTTCTTCCCGCTTTCCGAATGTGACTGTGCATCATTTAGTGCAAATTTTCGGGGGCAAATTAAATATTTTCCCGTTGACAAATATCTGATGTGTTACTATAATTATAAGCATAGACACGAACAAATGTTCGAGAAAGCGAGGAGATGAGCAAATGTCAAAAAGAAGTGTCAAGGCGGCGATGGATTTCTCGTTTCCGACTCCCGAAGAGCGGCGGGCGGCGATGTGCGTCTGCTGCGGCTCGCACTGCCCGGGCTGCGAATCGCCGGACGACTATGCGTGGCGGCGCAGGGATGTTGACCTGTCCGCGCTCGCCGACGAGGTGATAAAAACAAGGCTTACGCCGCGCGAGAGGCAGGTCACGGAGGCATATTGGTTCGACGGCTCGACGATATCGATGATAGCTCAAAAATTGGGCGTGTGCCCGTCGAGCGTGTCGCGGTGCCTCGACAAGGCGCAGAGGAAGATATACGACGCGCTGAGTTTTACCGTAAAATATCAGCACGATATAGAAGCCGTCGAATTTCTGCCGATAGCCGTCAGGCGTGCGCTCGCGGTGAGTGCTGCAAAGCGATATGAGCCGAACACCCTGGGCGGGCGTATAAAAAAGTTTCGGTGCAGCGAGAACATAGGCGAACAGCTGCTCTGCGACGCGCTCGGAATGCAGATAAGAACATTAAGAATGATAGAAAACGGCGAAAAAGAGCCGACTTTGCATCAGCTCGCACAGCTTGCCGGATTTTTCGGCACAACGGCCGACTATCTTTTGAAAGGAGAAGACAAATGACTTTCAACAGAACTCTTTCACAGCTTGCCGACGAATATTTCGAGCAGGCGCAGGCGCTCGACGGGATTATAGCAAGGCACAGAAAGCGCCTTTCGGCTTTGCCGAATCCCAAGACGAGCGACGAGGCATATAAAATAAAAACTCTTCTCAATGTGCTCTACAAAGAACGCAGGGATGTTCTGGAAACGGCAAACTATCTCAAGGACAACTATTCCGGGGAGGAAAACAGATGAGAGATATAAAAATAAAAATACTTTCGGACTCGACGGCTCAGATTGAAGAGCCGTTCTGTTTTTGCGGGGAGCATAACGCGGCGCGGCTTTGCATCACGCTCAACGACGAGCTGAAAACGGACGCTTCGTATTATCTTCTGAGCTTCGATGTCTACGGGCTGAGCCGCCGCATCGTGTCGAATATTATCAGCGGTGCTAACAGCACTCCCGCCTATGTCACGGGCGGCGTTATATATTGCCCTCTGCCCGAGGCACTGACCTCAACGGGCGAACTGACCGTTCAGGTCGAGGCGCATAAGCGTGAGGAGCTCGAGGTGACGAGGATAACTAAGTCCGCTGTGTTCACCATCGGCTTTGAACCGTCCGTTATGGGCATTGACGGCGAGCTTGAAGAGGAGTGCGGCATCCTGCCCGAGCTCGCCGCCGCGGTGGAGAGTATGCGGGATTTAAAAGCCTTGTTCGGCGGGACTACAGACCTCAAGGCAGTCATAATAAATTCCCTCGGCTTCACTCCGCAGGCTCCGCCCGCGCAGTACGCCTACAGCACCGCGCAGGTGTCCGCAACGCTCGCCGACAATGCGGAATATCGCATGACGGAGCTTCAGACTCTGACGGTTCAGTATCCCGAAAATGCGAAGTTCGAGTGCTGGATGCGCCTGAGCTTCGCGGCGAGCGGCGATATAACGGTCACTCTGCCTGCAGGCACGGGATATATCGGCACAGCGCCGGATTTTCACAACGGCGAAACTTGGGAGCTGAGCTTCAAAGACAAAATCATGGCTGCTCAGAAGGTCGGTGACGGCA
>DJQG01000061.1 GCA_002438685.1 Ruminococcaceae bacterium UBA6392
GTCGCCGCACCCTACAAGTTGTACGCCACTAAAATTGCGTGAAGTTCGCTGGCAGATAATATCAGTCCTTACATGATTGTGTTGATTTGTAATATTGCAATAGCCGTTTGTCATCGACATTTACACCTACAAATTCCAGTTTTCTCTATACAATCCCACCGCAAATATAAAAAACAGCCGCAACAGTAAAATCCGTTGCGGCTGTAAGCTTTTATTGAATTACCGTCAGTCGGTGACATTCTCCCAGAAGAAGTCGCGCTTTTCCTGAGTGTTGAGCAGGACGACGGGCTTGAGCTGGTTGAGGTTCGCGCCCTCATTCTTCTTCATTTCAAGATACTGGCTGTATGTGCCCTTCTTGACGAAATGAAGCTCGGTTTTGCCGAGAGTGCGCTTGCCCCATGCGTCGCTGATAAAGAGGTTCGATTCGCTGAGCTTGTCGTCGAATACCTTTGCAAACTCGTCGCGTCTCGCGGGGTCTATCTCGTCCGCAGTTTCAACGAAGAGGACATAGTGACCGGGAGTGGTCGTCTCAGTGTCGGGATAGACGCTGTGACCTATCGCGACCGTGCCGAAATGGTCGCACATCTGCTCAACCGCCCAGTCGAGCATCTTCTGATCCGTCTTTTCGCCGGCGATGTTGAGAACCTGGTTGAGTCTGTATTTAAACGTTACCGTCGGGGACTGCTTGTAGAATCCCGTGACCTCGAGCACATCCTCTATGCGGTAGCGGTAGAGACCGGAGAGTGTGGTGAGTATGAGCTCGTAGTCGTTGCCGGGCTGAACCTCGCTTATGGTCAGCGGGCGTGTGCCCTCGGGTGCGCCTACGGGCAGGAACTCATAGAATCCGTTGTGCGGGAGCATAACGCAGTCGTTGGAGTTGAGCACTATCGGCACTGCAACAAGATCCTCTGATGCGCCGTAACCCATGTTGTGTATCGGTAGGTTGCCTGTGTAGCGACCGATCTTCTTTGAATAGACCTCAAGCGAGCCTGCGCCCATGGCGAACATCCAGCAGCAGTTCGGCCAGATGCGGGGGACTATCGGCGTGTCGAAGCCCTTCTCGAATTCGCGGCGAAGCTCGGCAGCGCGCTCGGGCATGGGCTTGATGCGCTTCATGAGCTTTGCTCTTATCTCGGGCGGGCATTCAATGCTCTCGTTTATCGTGCCGTGCTCGATGTCGTCGCAGAACATCTCCCAGTTGTCCTCGAGATAGTGCATCATCGATTCGAGAACCGTGATTATCAGCGTGCTCAGATAGCTGACCTTCCTGTCCGTCAGAGCGAAACGCAGCTTGAAATACTGCATATTCATCTTGCTCGGATCCTCCGGGAACATTATCTCCGGGGGAGAGGTGACGAAAAATCTGACGAGCGGCTTTAAATACATCAGCGGAATGCCCGAAAGGCAGCTGCAGGTCTTGCCGTTTGGCAGCTTGTGGCTGGTTATCTCAAGAGTCAGAAGACCCTTCTGCGGGGGCAGACGCTTGCCGTGCTCATGGAACCATTTGACCGCGCAGCCGACAGGAGCCGAGAAGCTGAAGCACTGGCAGTTCCAGAGAGCTCTTGCGGTCAGCGGCACAAGCTTCGGCTTGCCGACGCTGCCGGAGGACTCGGCGTATCTGCACACACGGTAAGATGTAATAAGATTCTTTTCGCCCGTTTCCGCCATGCGGTCTATGTAGCCTTCGTAGTCCTTGTAGCGTGAAAGCGGAACTTTTTCCTGATATTCGGCAACGGAGTGAACATCCTTGAAGTTGTGCGCCTTGCCGTATTCGGTGTTCTTGTTGTCGCGCATGAGCTTTTTGACTATGTGCTCCTGAACCTTAACGGCGTTTCTCGAATAAAGTCCGAGCTTGATGTGCTCGCAAAGTCCGAGGAAACCTCCGAAGTCGGTCATGAGGCGACTGTGAAGCTTGGTTTTCATGTCTTTTTCCACATCTCCATCCCATTGGCGGCGGCAGCCTTAAGCGATCTGCCCCACCTTATTACGAATGTTATTTTAGTATATATATAATTACTAATTGTTCTCACAAAGAACTTAAGAAAGATTTAACAATAGGTTTAGCAGCAGTTTAAAGAAAAATAAAATTGCACTTAAGTCAAACATATTTTTATATTGAAAAGGCGCGGATTATGTGATATCATTTTCTCACTGTTTAAACTTTAAAGGAGGCGGGTGCGTGAAGGCAAAAAGCGATAATGCGGTTGTTCAGTATCTGAAATTTATCGGCGTCGGTCTGATAAACGCCGCGGTGAATTATATCTCGTATTCCGCGGTCATATATCTCGGCGGTCACTATGTGCTCGCCAATATCGTCGGATTCACGCTCAGCGTGCTCTCGTCTTATTTGATCAACGGCAAGTTCGTTTTCGACCGCGACGAGGGCGTTAAGGGCTGGCATGTGCTTCTGAGGCTCTATGTGTCTTATGCCTTTACCGGTCTGCTGCTCACCAATGTTATGTCGTGGCTCTGGCTCGATGTGCTGAAGCTCGAAGAGGGGGTCGGACCGTTTAATGAAATGCTCGCGCAGTCGGGCGTGGAGCTGACCGACAGAAAGCTCGCCGAATATATCGCCCCGTGCATAAATATCGCCATAACAACGCCGCTCAATTTTGTTATAAACAAGTTCTGGGCATACAGAAAAGTCGGCAAGTCCGCAAAAAAAGAAAATATGCAGACCGGATGCGATCAGTGAAGCTGATCCGTCCGGATTTTGCTTTTTGACAGGTTTTATAAACTTTTTCTAAATTAATACAAATATTCATTAATTTCTTTATGATAAAAAAGATTGAAGTGCAATAATATAGAATTATGTCTTGATAGAACTCTGTAGGGGTACAGGGTTCGGAACCCGAGAAAATAAAATATGAGGGAAGGAATCAAAAATGAAAAAGAAGTACAAGGATGTATACTACGATGTGCCCGATGTCAAGACGATAAAAGAGCTTGTCATACACGGCGTAGGCGAGGGAAAGGATCAGCCCCTTTTCATGTATGACTACGAGGGCGGCATCAAGACCAGTACTTTCAATGATGTCTGGCATGACATCAACTGCCTGGGCACCTATATGTTTGCCCACGGTGTCAAGGACTGCAATGTTGCGATAATCGGCGAGAACTCCTATGAGTGGATAGTCGCATTCTTCGCGAACCTTCTCGGGAAGATAGTCAGCGTTCCGCTCGATCCCAAGCTTCCCGCAGAGGATCTGGCAGTCCAGCTCAACGAGAGTGAGTGCAAGGCTATCTTCTATTCCGAACACTATGCTCCGACTGTTGAGAAGATAAAAGAAATCGGCGCTCCCATGGACACCTTCTTCTATATTCCCGATTTTCCGAAGTACATAGCCGAGGGCGAGAAGCTTCTCGCAGAGGGCTATACGGAATACAAAGATGTCGTCGTGACTCCCGAGGATCTCGCAACCATCGTCTTTACCTCCGGCACAACCGGCAAGAGCAAGGGCGTTATGCTCACCCACGGCAACCTCGCTTCCGTCGTCACCGCATCCTGCAAATGCTTCCAGGGCGGAAACTCCGTCGGCTTCCTGCCGCTTAACCATACCTTCTCGTGGGTCGCGACTATCTTTGCCGCGTTCATTATCATCACTTACGGCTATATCTGCGTCGATATAAAGAATCTCGTCAAGGATTTCCAGACCCATCATCCTCAGAACTTCTCCGGCGTGCCGCTGGTCGTCGAGACTATCTATAAGCGCGTCTGGAAGACCGCGAGAAAAACCGGCAGAGAGGATGTCCTCAAGAAGGGAATTAAAATCAGCCGCTTCCTTATGAAGTTCGGCATCGATGTACGCCGCAAACTTTTTGCTCAGGTTCATGAGCAGCTCGGCGGCAGACTTGAGTTCATCGTCGTCGGCGGCGCTGCGCTCGACCCCGAGTATGAGCAGGGTCTCTATGACCTCGGCATCCAGGTTCTCAACGGCTACGGCATAACCGAGTGCTCGCCCGCAGTTACCACCAACACCATGGAAAATCATAAGCCCGGCAGCGTCGGCAGACCGCTTCCGTGCAACGAGATAAAGATAAACGACCCCGATGAGGACGGCGTCGGCGAGATATATGTCCGCGGCTCCAATGTCATGAGAGGCTATTATAAAGATCCCGAGGCAACCGCCGCAGCATTCGACAACGGCTGGTTCAAGACCGGCGACTACGGCAGAATCGATGAGGATGGCTTCCTCTTCTTCGTCGGCCGCAAGAAGAATCTTATTATTACAAACAACGGTAAGAACGTCTCTCCCGAGGAGCTTGAGGACAAGCTTTCTCAGCGCTGCCACGCTATCCACGAGATTCTTGTCAGCCAGGAGGGCAACAAGATCGTCGCAGAGGTCTATCCTTACTATGAGGAGTACGGCAAGGATGCCGATCAGCTCGTCAAAGATGCCGTTGACCAGTTCAACCGCGATATGCCCAGATGGAAGAACATCGACAAGCTTGAGTTCCGTTCCGAAGAGTTCCCGAAGACCACTACTCTCAAGATCAGAAGAAACTATAAAGAGCTTGAAAAGGCGGGCAAGATCTGATTTTTTCATCAGAATAACACAAAACGAGAGCTTCCGGCGTGCGTCGGAGGCTCTTTTAAAATTTTTATTGTCATTTCTAACAAACTTTTAGCGCTCATTTTGTAGGATGTTCCAAAAAACTTACCTTGCTTCGTCATAATACACAATTCAGTACGTTTTGATTGTACAATGTGCACATAAGAATTTAGCGCGGTTAAAAGCAATTATTCAAACTGGTAGGTTTATAAAATTTTGTTTCTTTGGTGATTTTGCACAAATAAGAGCGCGCTTGTTTGTACAAAATCACTTGACAAATAGCGGAAACTGAGTATAATGAAAGCATACCAAATGAAAGGACTGACAGATATGATGATGAAGCAGTACTACAAGATGGAACAGGACCTGTTTGGTGAGATTGAGAAGGAGAAGAAGTTCAGCTTCCACAAGCTCATGATGCTTCTCGCGCTTAGTTCTGTAGCAAGCAAAGCTACAATATAACTTAAGCGGCGGCTTCTCAGCCGCAGGAACTAAAACAAGCCCGAAAGGGTTCCAATATATCGGCACCGCACATTTTTGAGTGCGGCGCTGTTTTTTTTATGTCCATAATTTTGCACCCGATAGATACAACGCTAAATCCCTATTGTGTTTTTCGTCTCAAAATGATAAACTGGAGCTTGAAGAGAAAATCGCAGGGAGGAAACAGGATGAACAAGCCCGTATTCAGACTCAAATATTCTCTCGCCGGCGCAGTCTATGAGACCGTCGGCTATTCGGGACCGCATTTTTCGGTCATTACCGTTAACGATGAGAGCGGAGTGAAGCTGACTCTCATTCCCTCGCGCCCGATAACGCTCATTTCGGCGTCGCTCGAATTCTGGCACGAGTATGAAAAGAACGAAAAATTCTTCGTCAACGGCTATCAGTCGTGGACAACATCCGGCGAGATGTCCGCAGAGGATATCTATCGCGGAGCGACTCCGCTCGCAGGTGTCACAAAATATACGAAAGATATGGCGATAACCTCAGGCGACTATGCGTTCACCCGCTATGAGCCGCGCTCAGGCTTCTTCCATAGCTTTACATATACCTATCTCCGCCGCGGCGATGAGTTCGAGCTTTTCGGCTCGCTGAGCGAGAGAAACGGCTATACCGTTTTCTATTCGGATATGGAGAAGCATATCTTCTCCGTCGAAAAGGATGTCGAGGGACTGACTATAAGCGAACCGTATGAGATGTTTGATATCGTCCGCTTTGTCGGCGGCTATGACGAGGTGTTTGACAAATATTTTGCCGCCATGGGTCTGCCCGCGAAGAAGCGCATCGACAGACTCACGGGCTATACCTCGTGGTACAACTACTTCCAGAAGATAGATGAAAATATAATCCTGCGCGATTTAAAAGGGCTTTCGCGGGCGCGCGAGAGCGTCAATATATTCCAAATCGACGACGGCTATGAGCCTTTTGTCGGCGATTGGCTCGACTATAATGGCAGGGACTTCCCCAACGGCATGAAAACAATAGCCGATGCCGTTCACAGAGAGAGCTATCTCGCGGGAATATGGCTTGCGCCGTTCAATGTCCAGCGCGGCAAATTGCGTATATTGAAAGAGCACCCCGATTGGCTTATTCGCACTCCCGACGGCAAGCCTCAGCTTGGCTGCGTCGCGTGGGGCGGCGCGTATACGCTCGATATCTATAACCCCGAGGTGCGCGAGCATCTGAAAAATGTCTTTGACACCGTGCTGAACGACTGGGGCTACGATATGGTGAAGCTCGATTTCCTCTACAGCCAGTGCAGGACTCCGCGCGATAATAAGACCCGCGGAACCATCATGTGCGAGGCAATGGACTTCTTGCGCGAATGCGTCGGCGATAAGCTTATCCTCGGCTGCGGCGTGCCGCTCGGTCCGGCGTTCGGCGTTGTCGATGCGTGCAGGATAAGCTGCGATGTCGATCTCTCTTACGGCGGCAAGTTCTATAACTCCATGTCGATAAACAACGAGCTGCCCAGTGCGCAGAACGCTATAAACAACAGCATGTTCCGCCGCCACCTCAACGGCAGAGCGTTCTTAAACGACCCCGATGTTTTCTTCCTGCGCGACCACAATTTGACTTTTACATGGGAGCAGAAATTGCTGCTCGCGAAGATAAACAACCTCTTCGGGCGTGTGCTCTTCGTCTCCGACGATGCCGGGGAATACAGCGAAGCGGAGCTCGAAGTGCTCAAAGAGACTTTCAGAGAATCCGATGCAAAGATTCTCGATGTCAAGTGCGTTGGCGCCCGCGCGGACGGAAACTATGAGATAAAATTCATCGAAAACGGCGAAGAAAAGCTGTTGTATTTCAATCTCTTCACGGGCGCGAGCAATATACTCGAAGTCAGATAAACAAATCAATATCGGCACTCTGCATTTTTGCGGGGTGCTTTTTTCAGTTCTACCCGGGGACAAGGCTTCATATTATTTAGAGAAACGGAGGCGGTATCATGCGGGCGGCGGATTCATTTGACAGCGCGGTGAATTTTCTCGACGATCGGCTTCGCGCCGCTTTGCTCGGGGTCGACAGCTGCGTCAAAGAGAGCGCATATGAAATTCGTTTGCGCACTGCGAGACCCGTTGTTATAGTCACGCGCGGCGGCTCGCTGTTCGTCTATGAGAGCGGCAGAACCGGCTCGGTCTATTCGCCGGGCGCGCTTGCGGCAACCCCCGCGGAGCTTCAGACGAGCTTCTCGCGCATGTGCGGCTATTCCGTCCATTCTAATTCCGCCGCAGCGGCGAGCGGATTTATAAGCCTTGCCCACGGACACAGAGCCGGAGTCTGCGGCACGGCGGTCATGGCGGAGAACGGGACGGTGAAGTCCTTTCGCGATATCTCGTCCGTGAATCTGCGTATCGCCCATGAAATTCCGGGCGCGGCGGATGAAATATATCCGTCTCTCTTTTCTCAAGGTATCGTGTCCGCGATTATCGCGGGATCTCCGCTCTCGGGCAAAACAACGCTCCTGCGCGACCTTGCACGCAGGCTGTCGGGCGTCTCAGGCGGCAGATATTATCGCGTGGCGATAGTCGACGAGCGCGGAGAGATAGCCGCTTCGAGCGGCGGATGCCCGCAGTGCGATGTCGGCTTCTCCGATGTCCTGACCGGCTATCCAAAAGACATTGGTATCCTGACTGCGCTCAGAACTCTCTCTCCGCAGATAATTGTCTGCGACGAGATAGGCAGTCTTTCCGAAGCGAAGCGCATCTTGGAGGGCATGAACTCTGGCGTGAATTTTCTCGTCAGCATCCATATCGGCAAAGATGAAGATTTGCGCAGCCGTCCCGCCGCGGCGGAGCTTCTCTCGTCCGGCGTGTTCTCGAAACTCGTCATGCTCGGCGAATCCCCGGGTGAGACAGCCGGAATATATGATTTGAAGGAGCATTTTTATGCGAATGATCGGAGCCGTCCTGACGGCATCGGCACTGCTGCTCGCGGGCGGATATGCGGCGCGTATGCTGAGCCTGCGCGTGAGCCTGCTTGAAAAGATATGCGTTATGCTGCACGTTGTGCGGACTCAGCTTGAATGCTGCTGTTGCCCGGTCGGCGATGTGCTCGAGATACTCGGCTCGACCCCGGATTTGAAAGAACTTATGTTTATCCCAGAGTGCATAAAGCTCTGCGATTCCGAGCCGTTTCCGCAGGCGTGGAGCGATTCGCTATCTTCTCGAAAAAACACAGTCGGCTTGACTTCGTCCGATGTCTCGCGGCTTGTCTCTTTCGGCCGCTCGCTCGGCACCACCGCGCTCGAGGGGCAGATAGCAAACTGCGATATGTTCTGCGCCGATTTTGAGCTGCGGCTCTCGGAGGCGCGGGAGAAGAAAAAGAAATATGCAAAAGTTCTGCCGCCTCTCGGCGCGCTCGCGGGCGCAGTCATTGTGATAGCGGCTGTCTGATAAATTCAGGAAAGGAACGGCGTTTGCCGTGCATCGTCTATGGAAGCGGGAATAGTTATAAAAATAGCAATGGTCGGCATAATCGTGGCGGTGCTCAGTCAGGTATTATCAAGAGCAGGTCGCGATGATTATGCGCTGATAACCGTTCTGGCGGGTATAGCCGCCGTGCTTATCATGCTGCTGCCGTATCTTTCGCAGTTGCTCGATGCCGTCAACGGTATGCTTGGTGGCTGATATGGCGGAGATAATCAAAACCGCCGCGCTCGCAGTGTCGGTGTGCGTGCTGTGCGCCGTGATAAAGCAGTATCGCCCGGAGTATGCCCCGATAGTGCAGATAGCGGCAGTCGCGGTGATAGCGGCGTCCGCCGTGCGCATTTTGCAGAATATAATCTCAGAGCTTGATTTTTTCTCCGGAATGTCGGAGACGGGCGGCGAGTGCATATCCGTGCTGATAAAGGCGCTCGGCGTTGCCGTTGTGGCGCAGATCGCGGGCGATATCTGCCGCGACAACGGCAATTCCGCCGTGGCGGGCGTGTCCGAGC
>DJQG01000084.1 GCA_002438685.1 Ruminococcaceae bacterium UBA6392
CGCGAGCTATGTACTGCGGTGCGGCGTTGAGGGGTCTCGGGGCGTAGCCCTGAGTTTGCTTTTCTTTTGCAGGCGTTTTCTTTTTCAAATAAAAAGAAAATGCCGAAACGCGGGTAGTATAAAATATTCGATTGTTGCAGGACGCGAAGGTAAATGATAAATTCTACAATTTCATTTCGTGCCGCTATCACGGCAGCGGTGCGTCGAGGTCGCCTCACCCTACAAGTTGCACGCCGCTAAAATTGTGTGGAGTTCGCGGGCAGATAATATCTGCCCATACCGCATATATTTATTACTTTGAATGAAGCGAAATAACCCCTCATTCTCGGCTTACGCCGAGCCAGCTCCCCTACAGGGGAGCCTAAATAGATTCTGCGACAAATCCCAATTTGCCTCCCCATCATCCCTCACCGCAAAATACAAAAACAGCCACAGCAAAACTGCTGCGGCTGTTTATTCTAAGAGATATTTTACTGACCGAGCAAACGGTCGAATATCGAACCGCTGCCGGAGCTTTGACTTGAACTCGTTACGTCATTCTCGTTCGAGGTCGAGAATGTAAGCTCGATGCGCGTGCCCTTTGGGGCTTTTGAGCCGGGTTCAACGGACATCGAAACGACAACGCCCTCGGTGTAGTTGCCCGCGACCGTGCAGACAAAACCGCTGTCCGTCAGTATCTGCTTTGCTTCGTCGTAGCTCTTGCCGAACACATCGGGTACATCAACGCTCTCTTTACCGCTGCTTATGACGAGCTCTATCTCGCTGCCTATCGCGACAGTGGTCTGCTCGGGCAGGCTCTGCGAAATGACATAGCCCTCCTTGATGGTGTCGCTGTATTCATACTTCGTCTTGAATGTGAACTTGCCGTCCCAGACGGGATTCTTGGATATTGCCTCGTAGCTGAGGTTCTTGAAGTCGGGGACAACTATCGTCTCGGTGCTCGTGCTCTCCGTGACCGATGCGTTGAGACTCGACTGGTCGGTGTCGTCTTTCTTCGAGAAGCTGTCTCTGAATACCGTCGCCATGAGAATGGCAAAAATTATTATTCCGATTCCGAGCGTTATGCCGACTGCAATAAGGAACGGCTGGGCTTCGCTCTTCTTCTTTTTTTTCGGCGCTGCCGGAGCAGCCTCATTCTGCGCGGGTTCAACCGAGCGGTCGCCGCTCATTGCCTGAATCTCGCCCGCATATGCCGCGGTCGGGGAGGCAGAGAGCTCCGCCCTGAACTGCTCGACCGAGCGGGTTCTGTCCTCGGGCAGGATTTGAAGCGCGTTTATCAGCGCGTTTATGACATATGCCGGGAGCTGCTCGGCAAATTTGCTCGGTATCATCAGGCGGTCGTTTGTTACGCGGGTCGTTGCGACTATCGGATCGGTGCCTATAAGCGCGCGGTAGAGCACCGCCGCAAAGGCGTATATATCCGTCCATGCGCCCTGCTGACCCTCGAATCCGTACTGCTCTATCGCGGCGTAGCCGGGGAAGAGCTCGGGGTTCAGATCGCCGCGTGCCGTGCGTGCCTGCCAGATGCTGAATCCGGATATCTTAAGCTTGCCGTCGGGCGTTACAAGAATGGTCTGCGGCGAAAGTCCGCGGTGGATTATTCCCGCCGAGTGCAGAGTGCCGAGCGCCGAAAGGGCGGGCATGAACATCTGCCTTGCGCGCTCCCACGGGATGTATCCCGTGCTCGTAGAGAGCAGGTATTTTCTCAGCGGAACGGCGTCCGTGTATTCATATATAGCGTATGCGGTGCCGTTGTCCTCAACGACATCCGTCACGCTTATGAGCGCAGAAAGTCCCATAAGGCGCATGAGCTTGCGCCACAGCTCGAGAAAGCTCTGGTAGCAGTCGGTGTAAGCGCGCTCGCAGCCCTGCATGACCCGAACTTGAGTCTCGCCGTTTTCGCGCGAGCAAATGGCGTCGGGCAAAAATTCCCTGACCTTGACGGCTATGCGCTCGGTCATGTCCCATCCGGCATAGGTGACTCCGTCGCCGTTGAACTCCAGAACCTTGCCGACGAGATAGCGGTTTGCAACAACGCTTCTTATCGGGAGATAGGGGGAGAGCTGGGGCGAGTCGGCGGGGTATCCGCAGTAGGGGCACTGCTTCGCGTCGCCGATGGGCTTCATGCAGCTCATGCATAAATTATCGGTGTTAGGCATTGAAGACCTTCCTTTACGAAATATGGGATAACACAGATGTGTCAATGATAAAATTAGTCAAGTATATGATACCAAAACATACGGCGATTGTCAACTTCGTATAGTATTCTGACGAAAACAAAGCGGTTTTTGCCCGAATATTTAAACGCTTTAACTCTTGAAATTGCACTTGACGGTGATATAATAATTGTATTGTACCTAAAAGAGTGCAACACCTGTATTTAAGATGAAGGAGATGCTATTATGCAGAAAATAACTATCGAGCGTACTACCGCTCCTAAAGCAAAGCCCACGGACGAGACAAAACTCGGATTCGGCAAGATATTTACCGACCATATGTTTATTATGAACTATGACGAGGGCGAAGGCTGGCACAACCCGAGAATTGTGCCCTATGCTCCTATAGCTCTTGACCCCGCGGCAATGTGCCTGCACTACGGTCAGGCTGACTTCGAGGGACTCAAGGCATACAGAAGAGCCGACGGTAGCATCGGTCTTTTCCGCCCCGATCAGAATATGGCGAGACTCAATGTCTCAAACGAGCGCCTTTGCATCCCGAAGATCGACGAGGCATTCGGCGTTGAGGCTATCAAGACCCTTGTAGAGGTCGATAAGGACTGGGTACCCCATAGCGAGGGCACTTCGCTTTATATCCGTCCGTTTATCTTCGCTGTTGATCCCATGGTCGGCGTTCATCCGGCGAAACATCTGCTTTTCGTTATAATCCTTTCGCCTGTCGGCGCATATTACGACAACGGACTTGCTCCTGTTAAAATTTATGTCGAGGAGCACTATGTCCGCGCCGTTACCGGCGGAACCGGCTTTACAAAGGCTGCGGCAAACTATGCTATATCCATGAAAGCGCAGGAAGTCGCCGAGGAGCAGGGCTATGCTCAGGTTCTCTGGCTTGACGGCGTTCACAGAAAGTATATCGACGAGGTCGGCGCAATGAACGTGTTCTTTGTTGTTGACGGCGAGGTTATAACCCCGAGCCTTGACAGAGGCTGTATCCTCAGCGGTATCACAAGAAAGTCCTGCATAGAGATTCTCCGCCACATGGGCTACAAAGTCACCGAGAGAGATATCGAAATCGGCGAGCTCGTCAAGGCATATGACGAGGGCAAGTTCGACGAGGCGTTCGGCTCGGGCACCGCTGCTGTTATTTCGCCCATCGGCGAGCTTAAGTACGGCGACAAGCACATGATAATCAACGACGGCAAGATCGGTCCTATCTCGCAGAAGCTCTATGATACCCTCACCGGTATCCAGTGGGGCAGACTGCCCGACGAGTTCGGCTGGACCGTCAAGGTCGACTGATGGCGAAGCTCTACTTCAAATACGGCGCAATGGGCTCGTCAAAATCGGCTCAGGCGCTCATGACCAAGTTTAACTATGAAGAGAAGGATCGCAAGGTCTGGCTGATAAAACCGAGCATTGACACGCGCGACGGCTCCGACACGGTGTATTCCCGTATAGGACTCAGCGCAAAGGCGCAGGTAATATCCCCGCAGGACGATATATATGAAATGTTCGGCGAGAAATGCTGCGACGCGGACGTCGTTATTTCGGATGAGAGCCAGTTCTTTACAGAAGACCAGATAGATCAGCTCCGCAGAATAGTTGACGAATGTGATATTCCGGTGCTCTGCTTCGGATTGCGTACCGATTTTCTGACGAATGTTTTCCCGGGAAGCCGCAGGCTGTTCGAGGTCGCGGATTCCATAACCGAGATAAAGACCATCTGCCGCTGCGGCAGAAAGGCGACCGTCAACGCGAGAATAGGCGAGGACGGACAGGTTGTGACCAGCGGCTCGCAGGTGCTTCTCGGCGGCAACGACCGCTATGAGGCGATGTGCCACCGCTGCTGGAAGGAACGCATAGCGCGTGAGAGCGCGAAAAAATAAAAAGATCCGGCGGGGCGGCGTTTGCCGCCCCGTTTTGCGGATAAAAAGGAGAAAATTATGTCCGACTGGAATGCGGCTCAATATGCAAAATTCAAAGCGCAGAGAACTCTGCCTGCGACAGAACTCGCCAACGCTCTGCCGACTCAGGGAGTCGAAAGCATAATCGACCTCGGCTGCGGAATAGGCAACAGCACCGCCGTGCTCAAAAATAGATTCCCGCAGGCTCATATCGTCGGCGCGGACAGCTCCGATGATATGCTCGATTTCGCGCGGAAAAACGAGCCGGAACTCGAGTTTATAAAACTGAATGTCCCCGACGATATCAAAATGCTCGGCAGAAAGTTCGATGTTGTCTATTCAAATGCCTGTCTCCAATGGATACCGAACCACAAAGAATTGCTCGGCAGGCTCATGGAGCTTGTGAATCCCGGCGGCACGCTCGCGGTGCAGATTCCCCAGCAGGCGAAGCACCCGATGCACAAGCTGATGCCGATGGTTGCGCAGTCCGGCGAGTGGGCGGAAAAAATAAAATACCGCCGCAAATATAATTGCCTTACGGAGGAGGAATATTTTGATATTCTCTCCGGTATTTCATCCGATTTCAGGCTCTGGGAGACGACATATTTCTTCAGAATGCCCTCGCATCGCAGCATAGTCGAGTGGTACAAGGGCACTGGTATGCGCCCGTATCTCGACGATCTCAGCGACGAGGATAAAATAAAATTCGAAAACGATGTTCTCGCCGAGGTCGAAAAGCTCTATCCCGTTCAGAAAAACGGCGAGATAATTTTCAAATTCCCGCGCCTGTTCTTTACGGCGGTAAAATAATCTTTCGGAGGTCGCGCTTGAACAGAAAACTTGAATTCACCGTGCCCGAGGAGTACGAGGGCAAAAAGGCGTTTTATTTCCTGCGCGGCTGCGCGGGGATTTCGGCGCGCGCGTTAAGCTCGCTCAAGCGCATCGACGGCGGCATAACCCGCGGCGGCGAGACGCTGCGGACAATAGACCGCCTGCACGCGGGCGATATCGTTATTGTTACTCTGCCCGTCGAGACCGAAACGGTCGAGCCGATGGATATAAATATAGATGTAATATATGAGGACGCCGATTTGCTCGCAGTCAACAAATCGCCCTTTCTCGCGATGCACCCGACCCATAACCATCAGGGCGACACGCTCGCAAACGCGGTCGCCGGGCATCTGCAAAGCGAGGGAAAGAGTGCGGTGTTCCGCTGCGTCGGCAGGCTCGACAAGGGCACGTCGGGCGTTGTTGTCTGCGCCCTGAACCGCTATGCGGCGGCGCGCCTTTCGGGCAATATCAAGAAAAAATATATAGCCGTCGTCCGCGGACGCTTCGATGGGAGCGGCACAATAAACAAGCCTATCTACCGCCCCGACCCGATGAAAACTCTGCGCGCGTGCGGCGATATGCCCGGGAGCGAGAGCGCGGTAACTCATTGGGAGAGCCTATATGCCGGTGACGAATACAGCCTGCTGAGACTCACCCTCGAGACCGGCAGAACGCATCAGATAAGGGTGCATTTTGCGTCCATGGGCGCGCCCCTCGCGGGCGACACAATGTACGGCGCGCCGGAAAATGAGATAGGGCATCATCTGCTCCACTGCGCCGAATGCGGCTTCATTCATCCGGCTTCAGGTGAAGAAATTCGCCTGTCCGCTCCGCCTCCGCAGGATTTTCTCGACTTCTGCCGCAGCTTCATTCCGTCGGAAGTGTTGGCTAAAATATTCAACTATGCATGAATAAGGTGCATATTTACCGTCAAAATGCAGAAAAACGCTAAAAACATGAAAAAATATTCAACAAAGCCTTGCATTTTGAAAATATGGTGCTATAATACAGTCATTAAATCAAACAGGAGGAAAATATCATGAAAAAGTTTACGAAGATAATCGCTCTCGTACTTGCACTTATCTGCATCTGCACTGCGTTCGCAGCCTGTGGCGGCAACAAGGACGACGGCAATACAACAAAGACCCCCGCAGTCAAGGTCATTGACTATGATCTGACCAGCGAGCAGTACGCTTTCGGCGTTGACAAGAATCAGCCCGAGCTGCTCACTCAGGTCAACGACATAATCAAAGAGATGAAGAGCGACGGAACATTCACCGCCATCTGCGACAAGTACTTCGGCGGCGGCACTCCCGAAGCGGTCAAGTCTGCGGCTCTCGATGAGAGCAAGGATCAGCTCGTCGTTGCGACCAACGCCGCTTTCGAACCCTTTGAGTACATGAAGGGCGACGACTACTACGGCATCGACATGGAGATAGCCGCTTATGTCGCCAAGAGGCTCGGCAAAGAGCTCGTTATCCAAAACATGGACTTCGACGCTGTTTGCCTCTCCGTCGGTCAGCATAAGTGCGATATCGCAATGGCAGGTCTTACCATCAGCGAAGACCGTAAAGAGTATGTCAACTTCTCCGACCCTTACTATGAGGCATCTCAGAGACTTATAGTCAAGGGCACCGACACCACTTTCGACGCCTGCAAGAGCGCTGACGATGTCAAGGCTATCCTTAACAACCTCACCGCGGATAAGAAGATCGGCTGCCAGCAGGGCACTACCGGCAACTCCTTCATCGAGGGTAGCAAAGATCTCGGATTCCCGGGACTCAAAGCGAAGGCTGTCGCTTATAAGAGCGGTTCTCTCGCAGTCCAGGATCTCGTCAACGGCGGCGTTGACTATGTCATCATCGACTCCGCTCCCGCTGCGAGCATCGCAAAGGCTATCAATGAGGTTGCCTGAGCTTAAATGTAAATAACGAAAGAAGGCTGTTTCGGTCGAAACGGCCTTCCTTTTAGTCTGCGGTGCTTTTCGCCGCGCAAGTATTTGGACAAAGGAAAAGAACTATGAACGATTTTATAGCAAGCTTACCGAAAAAAATCGATAAGTTTATCGAGATACTCATAGACTACAACGGCTATGTAAAAGTCCTGCAGGGCTTGCAGAATACGATAAAGATAGCTGTTATCGGTCTTATAATCGGTATAGTCATCGGTACGCTGATAGCGACCGTGCGCGTCATACCGAAATACAAAGTCCTCCCGAGAATACTTAATGCCATCTGCACATTCTATGTCGCGCTCTTCAGAGGAACCCCCATGGTCGTGCAGCTGCTTATATTCTACTATGTCGTGCTGCCGATAATGGGCGTCAACCTCCCGTCGGTCAGCGTGGCAATAGCGGTTTTCGGCCTCAACAGCGGCGCGTACATATCGGAGATAATGCGAAGCGGTATCCAGAGCGTTGACGACGGTCAGATGGAGGGCGGCAGAAGCGTCGGTCTTAGCTTCTCGACCACGATGATGCGCATAGTCATCCCGCAGGCGATAAAGAACATTCTCCCGACCCTCGGCAACGAGTTCATCGCTCTTATCAAAGAGACTTCGGTCGTCTCGTTCGTCGGCGCGCTCGACCTCTATGTCGCGTTCAGCTACATCGGCTCGAACAGCTATGAGTTCATGGTGCCATATATCGCCATGGCGCTTATCTACATCGTCATAGTCTGCATGATAACCCTGCTTGTAAAAATCATGGAAAGGAGCCTGAAGAAGAGTGATAGACGTAATTGATCTGAAAAAGAACTTCGGGGACAATGAAGTCCTCAAGGGCATCAACATGACTATCAACAAGGGCGACATCGTTGTTGTCATCGGTCCGTCCGGCTCCGGAAAGAGCACATTCCTGCGCTGCCTCAACTGCATGGAGGATCCGACCTCCGGCAAGATCATATTCGAGGGCGTGGATATCGCCGACCCCAAGGTCGATATCAATATCCACCGCAGAAAGATGGGAATGGTGTTCCAGCATTTCAATCTTTTCAACAACAAGACTGTTATCGAGAACATAATGCTCTCGCCCGTGCTCTGCGCCAGGAAGGACAGACGCAAGGCTGTGATGCACAATCTGTTCCACAAGGATAAGCTGCCCGTGCGCTCCGTCAAGGAGATAAAGAAAGAGGCGGAGGAGAACGCGCACAAGCTGCTCGAGCGCATAGGACTCGAGGACAAAGCCGATGTCTATCCCTCGACCCTCTCCGGCGGTCAGAAGCAGCGAGTCGCAATAGTCCGCTCGCTTGCGATGAACCCCGAAGTGATTCTCTTCGACGAGCCGACGAGCGCACTCGACCCCGAGATGGTCGGCGAGGTTCTCGACCTGATGAAGCAGCTCGCCCGCGAGGGCATGACGATGGTCGTCGTCACCCACGAGATGGGTTTCGCCCGCGAAGTCGGCACGAAGCTCGTGTTTATGGACGAGGGAAAAATAGTTGAGGAGAACACGCCCGAAAAGTTCTTCGCCGATCCGCAGAGCCCCCGCGCCAAAGATTTCCTTTCGAAAGTACTTTAATAACAAAGCCCGCCGATCAGCGGGATGCTCACAAAACAGTTAAACCGACCTGTGATTTATAGGTCGGTTTTTGTGTTGTTACAATGTGTATAGAAATGCGCTGTTTATCTCAGTTTGATAAATTGGGATTTGTCTATCACTTGGGCCATAGCAAAGTAAAGAGAGTGATCAGTTGATTTCTATAATCATGTTTTCAATAGCCGTGCCGCGACATTGGCATAGGTGGCTCGGTGGACAGTTTGTAGGGGTCGGCGACTCTGTCAAGCCCAGA
>DJQG01000009.1 GCA_002438685.1 Ruminococcaceae bacterium UBA6392
TAATAGTTAGTCTTTCATTTTTATTTTATCACCCTCTTTATAACCGAGTATAGCTTTCTTATCTTTATCATTATTTATAGTTGCTGCGATAACATTATCTATTAGATAGCCATCCAATCCGCATTGCATATAAACTAAAACTTCACCATCATCAGAATTGGTAATGCTGGTAATAGTCCCGCTCCATTCGGCTACTTGGTTATTCAATATTTTGTCGTAATAATTAGGATTTTTGTTGTAAGCCTCCGCGAGTTTATCACAGTCTATTTCTACTGCTACCTTAGAACCAGCGACATAAGCATTTGAGTCCTCTTCTGTAGTTGTCTCAAATTCAACGGGATCGCTCGGATTTACTTTTGAAGCGGCAAAGTCAGCAATTGCAATCAACAAAACAACCACTAAAATCCAAAACCAAACTCTTTTATATATCGGTTTCTTGTTTTTTGCCCCACACGAAGGACAGTGCTTTGCACTCGATGCTATATCGGCTCCGCAGCTTTTACACTTGATCATTTTATTCATATTTTCTTCTCCTTTATGTTTTTATTTCATTTTATCAAAGCTTTCGACTACTGTCAAGCAACATTTACACACTTTCAGCAAGTTTATGTGCATTAAAAGAAAGCATACAATATAATCATATCAATGATTGGAGTATGCTATGGACAAGACATATTCGGAAAAGTACCGCAAACTGGGGCAGAATATAGCCTATTACCGCAAGGACAGGGGCTATACTCAAATGCAGCTTGCCGAGCTGCTCGATATTGACCGCAGCCACATGAGCGCGATTGAGATAGCAAACCGCGGCGTCTCGCTCGATATCGTTTTCAAAATATGCGATATACTGAACCTGTCCGAAAAGGAACTGTTTGATTTCAGATAAAATATAAAATACAAAAATAGGATTGCCGCGCTCCAAAAGAGTGCGGCGGTTTTTTGTTCAATTCGTCGGTTTATTTCTTTGCCCTGCTATGATATAATTTATATAATATATTTTGCAGATAGGAGTAAGGATATGGGAAAAAGCGTAGTTATTGTCGGGGCTAATCAGTCCGCGCTCGTGCTCGCGCGTCTGCTCGGCGAAAAGGGCTTCGATGTGCGCGTATACGAAAAGGAAGCGCGCAAGAATGTCGCCTACGACTGGCACGATGATATGCACCCGTCGGCTTTTGCGGCGGCGGACATTCCTCTGCCCGATAAGCCGTTCTGGTTCCCGAAGGGCGACTGGAGCTTCGTCTCGCCCGACGAGAAGAGCATCACGCGGATCCATCAGGATCCGGAGCGCGTTGACTGGTCAATAGAGCGCAGGAAGTTCAACGACTATCTCTATTCCCGCGCCGAGAGCTATGCCGAGTTTCACTATAGCTCGGCGGCGAAGAGGGTTATAATTGAATCCGGGCGCGTTGTCGGCATAGAGCTGGAGAGCGGCGAGAAAGTATATTCCGACCTCGTTGTTGATATTTCCGGCGCGACCTCAGCCTGCCGCAGGAGTCTGCCGGCAGAGTTTAAAATACAGCGTGAGACCGAAAAGGGCGATTTATTCCGCGCGTGGCGCGCATTTGTGACCCGTGCGCCCGGCGTGCCCGACCCCGAATATACCAATAAGGCGTATTTGAAGCATCTCGGCGAGGCGGGCATCTCATGGTGCATCTGGGATCAGCCGTCCGACACAGTGAACCTGCTCATCGGGCGCATAGATGAGCTGAGCGATTCGGAATTTGACCGCGCATATGCGGCGCTCAAGAAAGACAACCCGATAATCGGCGACACTGTCGTTCGCGGAGACAGAATGTGTACTATCCCCGTCAGGCGTCCGATATCGAAGATGTTCGCGGACGGATATGTTCTGCTCGGCGACAGCGCGTTTATGACAATACCCATGCTCGGAAGCGGCATGGCGAGCGGCATAAGGGCGGCGAAGATACTCTCGGATGTGCTCGTCTCAGGCGGCGACAAGCCATTTTCGTCCCGCAACCTCTACCGCTATCAGCGGCAGTTCATGCAGGAGATGGGAGCGAAATTCAGCGGCGTTGAGATGCTCAAAAACTGGCTGCTCAACGCGCCGTCCGACAAAGTCTCGTTCCTGTTCAACAAAGGGCTTTTGAGTGAAGAGGATCTGAAGCGCAGCTGCGTGGGCGAGATAGTCAAGCTCACCCCGAAATCGATAGTTCAAAAAGGCGTGCGCGGCGCGGCTCAGCTGCCTCTGCTCATGGCACTGTGCGGGTTGCTGATGAAAATCGACATTCAGATACGCACGGCTAAAAATATGCCTGCCGAATACTCGCCCGATTCCTTTGCCGCATGGCAGAAGAAATACTCCAAGGCGTTCGGCAGGGAGATATAAAGCGGGTAATTATTTTGGATAAAACAAAAAAGAAAAGAATAATAGTTTATGTCTCGACGATAATTTTGTCGATAGTCTATCTGTTCACCGCATACAAAATTGCCATAGGCAACGGCGTTTTCGGCGACAAGGATGACGTTGTTTCCGTGCGCGCAAAGGTGCTGCGCATCACGGACGAAAAAGAGACCGTCAGCGAAGAGGAGAGCGGCGGAAAAATCAGCATGCAGTACATATTCTTCGAGGCAAAAGCCACCTCCGGCAAGGTGCGCGGCAAAACACTCTACGCCGTGCAGGAGAAGGATATGCTCTACGGTCTGCCCCAGCCCGAGGTCGAGGTCGGCGACAAAGTAATTCTCGTCTATGACCCGAACGACGAGGGCACGGCGGACTACTACCTCTCCGACTTCTCGCGAATAACGCCGCTCGTTATGCTCTGCGCGTTTTTCTTCCTGCTGATACTGATTTTCGGGCGCAAGAAGGGACTCGACACAATAATATCGCTCGTGTTCACCTGCCTCGCCGTGTTCATTAATCTGATCCCGGCGATACTCAACGGACAGAATATCTACATCTGGTCTATAGTCACCTGCGTATATATTACGGTCATGACGCTCGTTCTGATTGAGGGCTTGAACGTCAAGTGCTTCGCCGCGGGAGTCGGCTGCGTGGGCGGCGTGCTCGTTGCGGGCGCGCTCGAGCTGCTGCTGCGCGATCAGATAAAAATGTCCGGCGTGCTCGACTCGGAGTGGCTGTATCTCTACAATCTCCGCAAGGACAACCCGATCGACCTCAAGGCGATAATCTTCGCGATGATAATCGTCGGCGCGGTCGGCGCGGTGATGGATGTCGCGATGTCGATAGCCTCGTCGCTGTGCGAAATAAACGAAAAATCGCCCGATCTCCCGGCGCGCGAGCTGCTGAAATCCGGACTCACAATCGGGCGCGACATAATGGGCACGATGGCGAACACGCTCGTGCTCGCCTATATCGGCTCGGCGCTCTGCTGCATGCTCCTCATGGTCACTTACAGCAGCAATGTCAGCCAGATACTCAACCGCGAGCAGATAGCCGTTGAGATTCTTCAGGCGCTCGCAGGCTCGATAGGTATTCTCGCCGCCCTGCCGCTGACCGCGATAACAAGCGTACTCTGTCTCAAGCCCCTGAACCGCATTAAACGAAGCGTTCATTGAATAAATTATCAGCCGGTGATATCATTTCATTCTTGCGGGCATCGCTATTGGAAGCCCGATTATTAAAATTACTTGAGTTATCAAATTCTATTTTGCAAAATTCAAACTATCGGCAGGTTGCAACGACTCTATAACCGATACCGCCATCATAAAATTGAATACCACCCAAACGACAAAAGCGGCCGTGCATCTGCACAGCCGCTCATTTTTTCTATCAGACCTCGGGGATCTCGAGCTCTATCTCATGTCCTATCTGAGCGGAACGATAGATTCCGTCGAGGATAGCCTGGTTGTAGATAGCCTGGCTCGTCGGAACTGGTGCTTCGCCGCCCTCTTTGACAGCATCGAGGAACTTTCTGACCTTCCAGTAGAACACGCCCTCCTCCGGCTCGGGGAGCATCGGAACGACCGTCTCGACCTGAGCGTCGCCGATGTTTCTGTATATCTTCAGCGGAGCGTCAATGCTGCCCCAGTGACCCGATGACGGTATCTTCAATCCGGCTTTTGTGCCGAGAACAACGGTGTCGCCCATGGTGTCAACATTCATCGCCCATGCAGTCTTGAAATCGATGGTCAGACCGCCCTCGAGGCGGACGAAGCCCGCCGCGAAATCGTCAACGCCAAAAACATCCTTGTATTTGTAGTCGTCCGCCTTGCCGAAATAATCGGAGAGGAAGCCCGTGACCGTCAGCGGCTTGGGATATCCCATGCCATTGAGGACCATGTCGAGCGCATAGCAGCCGATGTCGCCGAGCGCGCCGATGCCGCCGGTCTCTTTCTCGATAAAGGTAGTGCCGAACGGGGTGGGGATGCCTCTGCGCCTGCCGCCGCCTATCTGGATATGATAGACCTTGCCCAGCTCGCCGGACTCGATTATGTATTTTATCATCTGCATATTCGGGTTGTAGCGCGGCTGGAAGCCGACGGAGACCATCTTGCCGTTTCTCTTCTCGGCTTTTCTTATCTCGACAGCCTCTTCGAGGGTGACGCACATGGGCTTTTCGAGCAGGACGTTGACACCGTGATCGAGCGCGTAAATCGTACACTCCGCGTGGGTCATGTTGTAGGTACAGACGCTGACCGCGTCGAGCTCCTCGTTGTCAATAAGCTCCTTGTGCGAATGATAGACCCTGACTCCCTCGGGTGCGTTCCACTTTTTGAGGAACTCCTCCGCCTTGCCGTCGACAAGATCCGCCACGCCGACAAGCTCAACATCTGGCATCTTGAGATATTCGCTGATGTGGCTCTCGGCTATCCAGCCGGTGCCGATTATACCGACCTTGAGCTTCTTGCTCGTGTCGATACTGTAGTTGTCCTGATCCTTTGTGAAGAGGTTCAGGTCGTTTGCTCTTTTGTCAGACATTTTTTAACCTCGCTTATTTTTACGGGCTGCGCCCTTTTTTACTTATATAATCTCTGCCTCAGAGAATATCATTTTGCGCTCGCCGTCGGTCAGCAGACGTGCTTCTCCCTCGCCGAGCGTGCTGTCAAGCTTCAGCGCACCTATCGCCGTTCGGCGCAGCGCAACAACGCTGTTTTCAACCGACGCAAACATTCTCTTGACCTGATGATACTTGCCCTCGCGTATCTGAACGCGCACCGTGGGCGGCTCGTCGCTTATCTTTCTGAGCCTCGCGGGCAGGCACTCCGTGCCGTCGCCGAGCACCGCGCCCTGCCGCAGGATATCGAGCTGTTCTTCGCTTATATCGCTCTCGAGCGTCGCCTCGTATGTTTTATAGACATGGTGGGAGGGCGAGATAAGGCGGTGGGCAAAGTCGCCGTCGTCGGTGATTATCAAAAGCCCCGTTGTGTCTTTATCGAGCCTGCCGGCGGGAAAGAGTCCGCGCCGACTGAGCTCGGGCGGCAGAAGATCGACGACTGTCGGGCAGTCGGGATCTTTTGCGGCGCTGAGCACGCCGGAGGGCTTGTTGAGCATGATATAGAGATATCGGCGCACTGTGACAATCTTTCCGCTTATTTTAAGCTCGTCGGAATTGATATCGATCTGCTCGTCGGCCGCAAATATTTTTTTGCCGTTTACCTCGACCGCTCCGCTTCTTATTAGCTGCCTTGCGCCGCTGCGCGAAAGATTCATCTGCTTTGCGACCGTTTTATCGAGCCTGTCCATGCGGCGCCCCCTTTTTCCTGATGAAAGGATTTTACCACAAAACATAAAAATTAACAACATACAAATTAAAACCGTATCCGAACTACATAAAAAATCCGGCAAAAAAATCTTTGCCGGACGCTTTTTATACTTTTTCCTTTGCGAAACACCTTCGGAATGTTATATATACAGTTATCGGTGTAGCCGACAGCACCACCAGAGGAACTACCAATCCACCGTCAGCGCCGGTTATCGCCAGCGACAGCAACAACTCAGGCCGCCAAACAAGCGGGAGAAGCAGCAATCCTAAAAAAAGTGATACTCCCATTCCGAGTGCAAAACCGTCTGATTTCCTTTTTCCCATAACTGCGCTTGTAACGGTATACAGCAATATTAAAACAGCACTCACTACTGTCCCTGCTGTTGAATAGACGGCATTTTTCAGTTCATCCGGAAGTTTTATGTCGAAAAACACCAGCGCCGGCACAATGCCCGTTACAGTGCGAAACAGTACCATAAAGACGGCCGTCAAAATCTCTTTTGTCGAAAAACTGTTTGAGCTTTTTATTGACATCCGCCCGTCATTCCTCCTGTCATTAATTATACATACCGGCTTCAATAGCAAACTTGTATGAAACTGCCGCTCCATATGAAGCAACTATTCTCAATTGTTTTTTTGCCACCGTTTTCCATATTTCGTAGTCTGGTGTCCCCCATTGGCACACATTATCTTTTTCATTATACCCTGCAGTGGCGCAAATTTCTACTATGCTGGAAGGAGAATTTCTAAGTGCGTATGAATAAATATCATTACTTACAGAGAGATCCGAGGGAGATAATATTTCTAAATTTTCGTCAACATATTTTTCAAACCTGCTGTGTGCATTGTTATAATATATTTTAAGTGCAGAAATATTTGCCGCATGATGCGGTTCTCCCGAATCTTGGATATAATGCAGTGTATACCCTAAATACTTTAACCCTTTGTTTCGATCCCCTGCTTTCATGTATTCCACAGCTAAATCATAATGTTCCTTTGCATTTGACTTTGCTGTGGGATATGTCTCATCTCTGTTATTTGTCCCTGTGATTGGATTGTAAAAATGTCCGGCATACATTTTGTCTAATAAAACTCCGTTACCAACATTATCCGGTTCCGCTGACCAAACAGCAACCATTCCTGCTTCTCCTATTGCGGAAAGCACATCTTCTTTCCATGCTCTTTTGTCAGCAAACATTACACAAACAGACAAAAATGTAATCGTCTCATGTGTCTTTATAACATCCTCTTTTTTCTGCCAGTTACTTCCCCACATGGGCGAAACAACATCATCTTGATTATCAGCTGATGCGTTTGTATCAATTCCGTAAGCTTTTCTACATGCATCAAGGTATGACCGTATTTCCTCATAGCTACATTCAAGAACCTCATCTACAGTAAATTTTCAAGATGCAAATACTCTGTTGGATTAACTAGTTCATTTTCTATGGGTTCTTGTATTGTCTCGGCTGCAAAAGTATTTAACGGCAATGAAAACATTGTAATCAGAACAAAAAATAATGATAAACTCATTGATATAACCTTTTTCACAAAGAGACCTCCTTTATGGTTTTAAATGCTTGACAATCATAGTCACTATCCGATAAAACATTGGAATCACCTCTTTCTTTATTATTCTTCGCAATTCAATTTTATCAAATATCTTTTTTCTTGTCAACAACAAAAAGTCAAAGTACTATTTATGTTAAATCAAATTAAAAAATTCCGCTTCTAAATGCGCAGGAGCTGTCAATAATAAAACCGAACAGCAGAAATGCGCGGCATTGCCGGCAAAATCTAAAATTTTTATTGCACAACGCCGCCGACGCAGGAAAATGCAGTATAATTTTTTGAAAAAGCCCTTTTCAATAGGGCAAAAAGATGATATAATTTAGTGTCGTAAAATGTATTTTATTTCATTTGATTTTTACTGCTTTTTTGATATAAAAACTATATAGGAGTGAACAAATTGGAAAAGTTCGTGCTCAACGGCGGCATACCCCTCAGAGGAGAGGTCAGCATAAGCGGCGCTAAAAATGCGGTCGTAGCTATTCTGCCCGCAACTATCCTCGCTCAGGATGTATGTGTTATTGAAAACATTCCCAACATCAGCGATGTTTATTATATGACAAAAATTCTCGAACAGCTCGGTGCGCGCATAAAGCGCCTGAGCAAAAGTACGCTCGAGATCGACACCAAGGGAGTCAACTCCTACGTCGTGTCGCACGATATGACGAAGCACCTGCGTGCTTCTTATTATTTCATCGGCGCGCTGCTCGGCAGATTCCACCGTGCGAAGGTCGCCATGCCCGGCGGCTGCAACTTCGGCGTGCGCCCGATCGACCGCCACATAAAGGGCTTTGAGCTGCTCGGCTCAACAGTCACGATAGGCGAAAATGCGATAATCGACGCCGCCGCAGAGAGGCTTGAAGGCAGCCCTGTTTATTTCGACGAGGCTTCTGTCGGCGCAACGGTCAATGTTATCCTCGCCGCAGTCAAGGCGAAGGGACTGACCGTTATTGAAAACGCCGCAAAAGAGCCGCACATAGTTGACCTCGCGAACTTCCTCAACTCCATGGGCGCGGACATTCGCGGAGCAGGCACGGATACAATTAAAATCCGCGGAGTCGAGCACATGCACGGTTGCAGCTACTCTATAATCCCCGACCAGATCGAGGCGGGCACATATATGGTCGCCGCCGCCGCAACGGACGGAAACGTTCTTATTAAGAATGTCATCCCGAAGCATCTTGAATCCATCTCCGCCAAGCTCATAGAGTGCGGCATTGATGTTATAGAAAATGACGACAGCATCAGAGTCTGCGCGAACGGCAGACCCGGCAAATGCACGATAAAAGCAATGCCCTATCCCGGCTTCCCGACCGATATGCAGCCGCAGATGACCGCTCTTCTGAGCATCGCGGACGGCACGAGCTTCGTCTCCGAGGGCGTTTGGGATAACCGCTTCCGCTATGTCGAGCAGCTGATCCGCATGGGCGCGTCGATAAAGGTCGAGGGCAAGATGGCAGTTATCGAGGGCGTTGAGCAGCTCAAGGGCGCCCCCGTCAGAGCAGACGACCTGCGCGCGGGCGCGGCAATGATAATCGGCGGACTTATCGCCAGGGGCACGACCGAGATTGAAGAGATCTCGCACATCGACCGCGGATATGAAAACATCGTCGAAAAGCTCACCGGACTCGGCGCGGACATCCGCCGCGTTGACAGACCCGAACCCGACGATATATCAAGAGCAGTCTGAAAATACAAATGCAAGAATCCTGCATCGGTCATGCCGGCGCAGGATTTTTTAAAGGAGAAAAATATGGCAAAATTCTGTCCGCTCTTCTCTTCGAGCAGCGGCAACTGCATATACATAGGCACTTCCGACGGCGGCATACTCATCGACGCGGGAGTCAGCGCGAAAAGAATAACCGGCGCGCTCGAAAATATCGGCGTATCGCCGGACAGCATCAGCGCAATTTTCATCACCCACGAGCACTCCGACCACATAAACGGGCTGCGGGTCTTTGCGGGTAGCAGGAATATTGATGTCTACGCGTCGGCGGGCACGCTCAGATCTCTCGACTCCATGGGCATACTCAACGGCAAGTTCACCGCGCGCGAGATAAGCGAAAACGGTGCAGAGGCGGCGGGTATATATGTGAAGCCATTTGCAACGCCGCATGACGCCGCGCAGAGCTGCGGCTACACGGCGGTCACGCCGGACGGCAGGCGCATATCGATAGCGACCGACCTCGGTCATGTGACCGACACGGTGATGAACGCGATTTACGGCAGCGACCTCGTGATGCTTGAATCGAACCACGAAATTGACCTGCTGCGCCGCGGTCCTTATCCATATCCGCTCAAGCAGCGCATACTTTCTGACATAGGGCATCTCTCAAACACGGCGTGCTCCGACGCGGCGGTGAAGCTCCTCGACTCAGGCACGGTGCGCTTCATGCTCGGGCATCTGAGCAAGCAGAACAACACGCCCGACCTTGCATATGAGACGACCCACTCGGCGTTTACCATCCATGGCGCAAAGGCGGGCCGCGACTATCTGCTCGGCGTCGCGGGCGACAACGGAAAAGCGATAAGTTTTTAATCGGAGGGCAAGATGTACAACATAGATATCATATGCGTCGGCAAGCTCAAGGAGGACTACCTGCGCGGAGCGTGCGCCGAATATTCGAAGCGGCTCTCGGCATTCTGCAAGCTGAAAATAACGGAGCTGACTCCCGCGCGCATCCCGGACGACCCGTCGAGGGCGCAGATAGACGCGGCTCTTGCAGACGAGGGAAAGCGCATTTTGCAGCTCATTCACCCGTCGGTGCGCGTTTACGCGATGTGCATCGAGGGCAAACAGCTCTCTTCGGAAGAGCTCAGCCGCGACATTGAGCAGGCGGCGGTCGGCGGGAGCGGAAACCTTGTTTTTATTATCGGCGGTTCGCACGGGCTGACTGACGAAGTCAAGCGCCGCGCGAACTTCAAGCTCTCGATGTCAAAAATGACATTCCCGCATCAGCTCGCACGCGTGATGCTGTTCGAACAGATCTACCGCGCGTTCATGATATCGAGCGGCGGAAAATATCACAAATAAAAATGCGGAACTGCGGCAACGCCGGGCGTTCCACAAAACATATTTAACCCCGACAGCAATGTCTGTCGGGGCTTTTCTTGTTATATATTGAGGTCGCATGATACGATTGAATATATTGGCAAATCGGGATTTGTCTATCACTCGAGCTATAGTAAAGTAAAAGCAAGCGACTCAACTATTTTTTTATAATCAGACTTTCAATAGCCGCACCGCAGTGTTTGAAAGCTAAATAAGAGGAGTGAGGGAACGGCTTGCGAAGCAAG
>DJQG01000041.1:0-2640 GCA_002438685.1 Ruminococcaceae bacterium UBA6392
GGTAGTGTAAAATATTCGATTGTTGTGGGACGCGAAGGTAGATGCTAAATTCTACAATTTCATTTCGTGCCGCTATCGCGGCAGCGGTGCGTCGAGGTCGCCGCACCCTACAAGTTGCGCCTAATAGATTCCACGACAAATCCCAATTCATCTGTCCCCGCCGCTCAACAATATAAAACAACGAACCGACCGCAACGGAAACCGCTGCGGTCGGTTTTTATATGATTTGATGTTGGTTGGGGTGGCAACTCCAATTACCTATCCGCCGTCAAAAGGTCACGGTGAACTCGCTTCCCTCGCCGTAAATGGAGGAGGCGGAGACTTTTCCGCCGTGGAGCGCCGCTATCTGGCTGACGAGCGAGAGACCCAAGCCAAATCCGCTTTCGCGGCTGCGGGATTCGTCCGCGCGGTAGAACCTGCTCCATATCTTAGGCAGATCCTCTTCTTTTATCCCGATTCCGTCATCCTTCACCGAGAGCACGATGCCGTTGTCTTTCTTGAGCCTGACCTCGATGTGCCCGCCGTCTCTTCCGTATTTAACGGCGTTTGAGAGCAGATTTTCGAGCATCAGCGATATCAGCTGCGCCTGCGCGGGGATTATAATATTGTCTTCGATGTCCGTAGTGAGCGTGATGTTCTTCGCGGGGACGAAATCGGCGCATGTTTTTTTGACGAGCTCACTCAGGTCGGTGTCCTCGAGTTTGTAGCGCTTGTCGCCCTGCTCGGTGCGCGAGAGCGTCAGCAAAGCCGTGATGAGTTTCGTCATCTTGTCCGTCTGCTCGTCTATTGAAGAGAGCGCTTCTAGCATATCTTCTTCGCTCGCGTTGTCGGACAGCGCGTATTCGCATTCCGCCTTTATCACGGCGAGCGGCGTGCGCAGCTCGTGCGAGGCGTCGGAGGTGAACTGCTTTTCGTTTTCAAACGAGGTCTGGAGTCTCGCGAGCATGTCGTTGAAGGTCTCGGCGAGCGTGTATATTTCGCCCGCGCTCTTCTCCATCTCGATGCGCTTCGAGAGGTCGACCCCGTCGGTTATCTCGTGCGCCGAGCGGCAGATATTCTCGACCGGCTTCATCGTTTTGCGCGATATCAGATACGCCCCGACGGCGGCGATGACAATAAACGCCGGGAGAATATATATGAAAGTCCTGTTTATTGCGTCGAACGCGCTCTTGGCGGCGTCGGCGTTGATAAATCCGCGCACCCAGACCGGGGCATAGGTCGAATCGCTGCATATGAATTCAACCTTGAAAACCGTCCTGTCCGCGTTTGCGGGCAGTTCAACGCTCAGCGAGCTGACCTCGCTACGGGTCAGACCCGCGTGCTCGAGCGCGATATCAATCGCCTTTTCGCTGTTTATTCCGTCCTTGAACTCGGTGCTTTTGTAGACGGGGTCGCTGAGCTCGGACATCGCGGTGTCCGCCTCATATTTGATTATCTTCCCCGAAAAGGCGTCAATTTCATATTCGTATTTGTTGAAATCGAGACGGGTGTCGTAATAATAATATTTGTTCCCGTCCGTCTCGAATGTTCCGACCTTGCCGTTTTTGAGATTCTCGCTGTTTATCAGTGCGGCAGGGGACTCGCCGTCGATATATCTTCCGCTCGAGTCAAAGACGTTGCAGTAGACCTCGTCGACGAAAAAAGCAAAATCGTTCTCGATTTCGAGAATACCGTTCTTGTATTCTATCTCGTCAACATTGCGCTCGACCGTGCTTATCAGCTCATTCTGCAGGCGTGAATCGGCGATCTGCGAGCCTGTAATCAGTATTCCGCCGATGCCGAGGGAGCTCACAACGGCGATGAGCAGTGTTATCCACACCGTTATCCGCAGCTTGAACGAAGAACGGCGGTGCGCGGGTCTTGTTTTTTTATTTGATGACATAGCCTGCACCCCTCACGGTGTGAATGAGTTTGATATCCTCGCCCTCGTCGATCTTCTTGCGGAGATATCTGATATATACGTCGACAACATTCGTGCCGCCCTCGTAGTCGTAGTTCCAGATGTGATCCTCAATCTTCTCGCGGCTGAGCACAACGCCCTTGTTCATCACAAGATATTGCAGCAGTTCATATTCCTTTGCCGAGAGCGATATCTCCCTGCCCGCGCGCTCGACGCGCCTCGATGCCGTGTCGACCGTCAGGTCGCCGACGGAGACTATACCCGTCTTTTCACCGTATTTTTTGCGCGTCATGACGCGCAGCCTCGCCGAAAGCTCGTCAAACGAAAACGGCTTTATCAGATAGTCGTCGGCACCGATGTCGAGCCCCGTGACCCTGTCCTCGATGCTGTCGCGCGCCGTCAGAAACAGCACCGGCGTATTTATGCCGTGCGCCCTTATCTTTTTGACAAGCTCGAACCCGTTCATTATCGGCATCATGACATCGAACACTGCCGCGTCATAGTCGGTCGATGTTATCAAATCATATGCCTCTCCGCCGTTAAAACAGCTGTCCACGCTGTAACCGGCAGCCTTGAGCTGCTTTGTGACTATCCTGTTGAGGCTCTTCTCATCCTCGGCAAGCAGAATACGCATTGAATCACCCTCCGGTATAATTATACGGATTTTATCATAGCGTGTAAAGATTAAACGAAGATTAGAAAAAGCGGGTGCGGGCATAAAAATAACACGAACACTGCAA
>DJQG01000041.1:2712-2859 GCA_002438685.1 Ruminococcaceae bacterium UBA6392
TTGGTGGAGACGAAGAGGATCGCTCGGCGCACTGCCGTGCGCCGACACGCACGCGGACTTTCCGACCGTCCGCCGGACGCTCGGAATTCTGTTTCGCAGAACCGTCCTGTTCGATCCTCTTCTAAAAAAATAACACGAACACTGCAA
>DJQG01000041.1:2917-4444 GCA_002438685.1 Ruminococcaceae bacterium UBA6392
TTGGTGGAGACGAAGAGGATCGAACTCTCGACCTTACGGATGCGAACCGTACGCTCTCCCAGCTGAGCTACGCCCCCATTGGTTTGCTATGTGATTATAAGATTTTTTTTGCGGTTTGTCAAGTGTTCGAAGGCGGTTTGGAAAAATTTTTCTTCGCCGCCCCGGTTTTATGCCATCGGCTTGCAGACATCGACCCAGATTTCGGGCTTGGAGTATTTCTCGAGCTCGGCGGGGGTCAGCTCTATCATACTGTTGCTGCTGCCGCAGGCGGGGTATACTGTGTCGAATCTCTTGAGCGACTCGTCGAGATATATCTTCACTCCGTCGTTCACGGCGAACGGGCACACTCCGCCGACTGCGTGACCGATAAGCTGCGCCGCCTCTTCGTGTGAGAGCATCTTTGCCTTCTTGCCGAAGCGGGATTTGTATTTTGCGTTGTCTATCTTCGTGTCGCCCGCCGCGACGATGAGTATCGGCTCGCCGTCGAGCGAAAATGATATTGTCTTTGCTATCCTGCCCTCTTCGCAGCCGAGAGCCTTTGCCGCGAGGGCAACGGTCGCGCTCGACTCGTCTATCTCCATCACCCGGTCTTCGATTCCGAGCTTTCTGAAATATTCTCTGACTCTTTCTATTGACATTGGGTTTCCTCCAAATGCAAAAGCCGCAGGATAAACCGTGCGGCTCTTGAGTTTATTATTTGCAGCTCTTCTTGCTCTTGACTCCGTCGGTGACGCTCTCCTCCGGTGCGCTGAACGCCGCGAGTCTGATTATCAGAATAACGAGTATTGCTGCGAGAGCCGAGCAGGCGTAGACTATCCACATGTTTGTGACGCTCGAGATGAACTTGCCGATAAACGGCACGCAGTGCGTGGCGAGCGCGATTATTGAAGCACCCTCGGGCAAAGACGAGCCGAACGCAAATTCGTATTTGCCGCCGAGCTTATAAAGCGCAACTTCGTCCGCGGATGCGGCGGACGCCCTGCGTGTGAGGCACAGCGAGCCGCTCTTTATGTTCGAACCTGCGACATTTTCGCTGCACACGGCGAGTCCGCGGTCGAGCAGGAATTTGTCGGGGTGCGCCGCCGCAACGCAGAGAAGCGCAGTGACGAGCGACACAACGGCTATTAGGACAATAAGAACAGTCGTGAATATCCTCGCGCCCTTGAATTTGTCTTTCTGCGGCTTGAAGCCGTTCTGGAGCATCGCGCCCGAATAGTCCGAGGTGCGCTCAAAGTCGAACTTCGGCTCGACCTTGGAAGCTGTCTCCTCGGAGAGGGTCTTGCGCGGTCTGCTCTTGTCTATCGGCGCGCCGAAATATCCATGGGGATCGGGCTCGCCGTATTCGTTCTCTTGTTTTTCAATAGGCTCTTCTTTGACTTTGGGTTCGGGCTCTTCTGTAGATACCTCTTCCTCGCCGGAATGAGTCTCTTCAAAGTCCTCCCGCTCCGGTTCGAGCTCGTTTGCGGAGATAACCGAGTTGTCTATCGCGCTGTCATAGCTGCGCTCTTCAACGCGTCTCGCTTCCTC
>DJQG01000041.1:4628-5080 GCA_002438685.1 Ruminococcaceae bacterium UBA6392
GCCTCAAATTCGGCGTTGAGCTGCTCGATGGTCTTTGGCATGAATTTATCCATTTTCTCTTCACCTTCCGACTTAAAACAAAAATCTCCTATATATAAGTCTATTATAAAGTATAATATTTGAAGCCGGCAAAGTCAACAAAAAAGCCCGAATGTCCTCGGATATGCGTGCATTTGCTCAAAAAGTCTGGAAAAAATCGGGCGCATAAAGTATAATCAAAGCGGAGAAAAACAGACAAGGAGAAAGACCATGGGAATGAAAGAAAGAATGCACACTGGCGAGCTCTATTATCCGAACGAGGAGTCGATATTCGACGCGCAGCTCAAAAAGCTCGACCTGCTCTATGAGTTCAACTCCACGCGCCCGACCGAGCAGAAGAGGCGGCAGGTACTGATGAAAGAGATGTTCGCCGAGGTTGGCGAGAACTGCTATCTTGAGCCGCCGTTCCACGC
>DJQG01000011.1:0-4308 GCA_002438685.1 Ruminococcaceae bacterium UBA6392
CCTGCAAAAGAAAAGCAAACTCGGGGTTTCACCCCGAGACCCCGTGAACGCCGCGCCGCAGTACTTAGCCTGCGGCTCTCAGTTGGTTGCTCGGCACATTCGCACGCAAACGCGCCGGAGCTTGAACGGGTGCGTGCTCGTGCGTCTTGCTTCGCAAGCCGTTCCCTCGCTTCTCTAAGAAAACTGTCAAACACTGCGGCGCAGCTATTGGAAATTTGTTCATCGGGATTTATTGAGTCGTCGGCTTTACCATTACAAAATATAAAGCTTCACCTACAAATAAAGCCGCAATATGCGGCTCATTTTTCTTCCTTATGGTTCATTCCGCCCTCGACAACGTCTTTGCCCGTGAGCACGACCCAGATGGTGCGAAAGAATATTTTTGTGTCAAACAAGAGCGATCTGCGCTCGATATATTCGCGGTCATATTCCGCCTTTTCCTCGTCGGAGAGGCAGTCTCTGCCGTTGACCTGCGCCCAACCGGTCAGCCCCGGGCGCACGGAATATACTCCGTATTCGCGGCGAAGCTCGCGGATGTGGCTCTCTTCGGGAATAAGCGGACGCGGACCAATGAAGCTCATGTCGCCCGCGAGGACGTTGAACAGCTGCGGCAGTTCGTCGAGGCTCGTCCTGCGAAGGAACTTGCCCGAACGGGTGATAAACTCATCCGACTGCTCAAAATCAGCGGTCGAAAGATTCGGCGCACCGTTTTTCATCGTACGGAATTTTTTGATTTTGAACAGCTCGTCGCCCTTGCCGACCCTGTTCTGCCTGAATATGACAGGCATTCCGTCATCGCAGATTATTATCAGGCAGATAATAATCATCAGCGGAGACAGAAAAATAATAGCCAGCAGGCTGAGCAATATGTCCAGGAAACGCTTCATTAAGCAGAACACGCCTTTCATTTATTGCAGATACGGCACAGCGTCAACGGCTGCCCCAGAAAATATAGTCGCTGATAAGCACCGCGCGCACGGGTGCGCCCTCGAGTCCGCCGAGCTTCACGGGCGCGGCGAAAAGATAATAGTTGCCGGGGGCGACCTCACTCAGGTCAAGTCCCTCAAGCACGCAGATCCCTGCGCCCAAAAACGCCTTGTGCGGCGCTACCTGGTCGCCCTTTATGCCGACGGAGAGGGAATCCGTGCCGATGAGCTTAAGCCCGATGTCGGCAAGCTCGTCTGCGGCGCTGCTGTGGAAATAAGCCTTGCCGCCGCCCTTTATGAGCAGGCGCTCGCATTTCTGCGGGAACTTTTCGTTGATATCCTCGCCCGTTATCGCGCCCTCGGGTGCTTCGATGACCGTACACGGACCGATAAACGGCTCGAGCGGCACTTCGTCTATGCTCGCGCCGCCGTCAATGAAATGCAGGGGCGCGTCGGCATGGGTGCCTGTGTGCACGCACGAGAAGAGCGTGGACAGATTGCAGCTCGAATTTTCTCCTATCCGGCTGACGAACTCCGCGCGCGGCAGAGGGTCGCCCGGATATATTTCGGTTTTGAGCGCGTCGCGCGAAATGTCGATAATGTTCATGTTATCAGTCCTGGTTCTTGAGCGACTCCATTTTGAGATAAGCGTTGATGAAGCCGTCTATGTCGCCGTCCATAACGGCGTTGATGTTGCCGTTTTCAAAGCCGGTGCGGTGATCCTTGGCGAGGGTGTAGGGCATAAAGACATAGGAGCGGATCTGGCTGCCCCAGCCGATCTCTTTCTGGTCGCCCTTGATATCCTCGATCTTGTCGAGATGCTCGCGCTCTTTTATCTCGAGGAGCTTCGATTTGAGCATTCTCATCGCAACCTCGCGGTTCTGGTGCTGGCTGCGCTCGATCTGGCAGGAGACTACTATACCGGTCGGGATATGCGTTATACGCACGGCGGACGAGGTCTTGTTGACCTTCTGACCGCCCGCGCCGCTCGCACGGTAGGTGTCGACTTTAAGATCGTCGGGATTTATTTCAACTTCGATATTGTCGTCGATTTCGGGCATGACCTCAAGGGAAGCGAAAGAGGTGTGTCTGCGTCCCGATGAGTCGAACGGGGAGACACGGACAAGGCGGTGAACGCCCATCTCGCCCTTGAGATAGCCGTATGCATTCTCGCCCTCGACGAGCAGAACTGCGGATTTGAGACCCGCCTCGTCGCCGTCAAGAAAGTCGAGCATGCTGACCTTGAAGTCGTGCTTCTCGCCCCAGTGCTGATACATACGGACGAGCATCTGCGTCCAGTCCTGAGCCTCGGTTCCGCCCGCGCCCGCGTGGAAAGTCAGCAGTGCGTTCTTCGCGTCGTATTCGCCGTTCAGAAGCGTGCTGAGGGTCTGCTTCTCGAGCTCGTCCTCAAATTTTGTAACGCCCTCGCGGCACTCGTCGAACATGGAGAGATCCTCCTCCTCGTCGGCGAGCTCTATAAGGGTCATCGTGTCGTCAAAAGCGGTCTCGAGCGAAGTATAAGCCGCGACCTTATTCTTGAGCTGGCTTATTCTCTGGAGCACCTTCTGCGAATTTTCGATATCGCCCCAGAACTCCTCTGCGGCTGTCTGCTCCTCAAGCTTCGCAATCTCTTCTTTGAGCGCGTCGAGACCGAGAGCCTCGCGCAGCTCGGAGAGCTTCTGTTTATTATCGTTGAGCTCAAGTCTCAACTCTTCAAATTGCAGCATACAAAAACCTCGTTATCAAAAAAGTTAATTTTATACACATAACATTATACAAAAAGCAGCACGCAAAGTAAAGCAAAAATTGATATGACGCGCAAAACAGAATATTTTGCCGCTTGCCAAAAGTATTGACTCGCCGAAAAATTATATTCTATAATATGTTCGCAATAATTTCGCGAAACGGGGAGAGCTTTTTACCCCTCGGCCGGCGGTAAATTGCCCCAGAAACGGCGACTTGACTGACGCTCCCGTGACAAATACGGCGGGCGGTGCTATGATACGCAACGGAGGTGATCGAAATGGTCAACAAATCAACATTCGGTCAGTTTTTGCGTCAAAAGCGAAACGAAAAGGGGATGACCCAAAAGGGCTCGCAGAAAAACTTTTTCTCAGCGAATCCGCAATATCAAAATGGGAGAAGGGCAAGAGCTACCCCGACATAACGATGATACCCGATATCTGCTCGGTGCTCGACATCTCGGAGCATGAATTGATAAGCGGCGCGAACGACACGGAGTATCACGAGATGAAACGGGACGCGCACATATTCAGGAAGCTGACCGGGACATTCTTCTGGGGCTTCACGGGCGCGTATGCGCTGGCGCTTGTTGTATGTTTCATATGCGACCTCGCGGTGAATCACAGATTCACTTTCTTCCCCGTGGTTTTCGGCAGTCTCTTGACGGCGTTTTCGTTCGTCCCGACATTCACACGCTTTACCGAAAAGCATAAGCTCGCGGTGTTTACGGGCTCGACTTATCTTTCGCTCGTCCTGCTCTTTGTCATCTGCTGCGCAAAGTACGGGCAGAACTGGTTCGGCTCGGCGGCGCTCGGCACTCTGCTCGGCTATATCGCAATATTCGCTCCGTTCTTACTTAAACGATATATGCCGGCAAAAGGGGGCAGATTTATCCTCGCGATATATTTTGCCCTGTTCTTCGCCTGCCTCGCGCTGCTCGTTTGGGCGGTAAGAACAACTGCTGTGTTCAATCTTTCGGGCGCCCTGCTTATTGTGCTCTATTCATTTATTCCGTTCGCGGTGACTGCCGCCATGCATATTCTCTGCAAACACCCGCTGATAAACGCCTCGGTCGATGTCCTCGCGTTCGGCTCGGTTATATATGCTCTGCCGCGTTTTCTCACTGCCGTGTTCGGCAGCGCAGAGGGCGTGAACTACGCCGTGAATTTCGCCGACTGGGCGCATTTCGCAAACGGAAATGTATATCTGCTCATTTTAACAGCCACGCTCGTAATTTCAATATCATTGCTCGCGGCAGGTATTGCAAAACTGCGCCGCACGCGTTGACACATGGCAGATTATGTAATATAATATACCAAAATCGTGTGGATTTTTCCGAACCTGACGGGTTTATTTTTCGCCATGCACCTTTTCGGTGCGTGGCTTTTTTGATGAAAAGAGGGGTTATTTTGCAAAACAAAAAGCTGAAAATTCCGAGCGAGGTCGTTTATATCCTCGCCGTCGCCCTGCTCTCGCTCGCGGTCGCAATGCTCACGGCGGCAAATTTCGGCGTGTCAATGATAGTCGCGCCGGCATATCTTCTGAGCCTGAAGGTCGGAATACTCACATTCGGCCAGGCGGAATATGTCATTCAGGCGGGGCTGTTTATTATCTTCTGCATCGTCATGCGCGGATTCAG
>DJQG01000011.1:4454-6186 GCA_002438685.1 Ruminococcaceae bacterium UBA6392
CTCGGCGTGCTGCTGACCTCGTTCTCGGTCGCGATGTTTTACAAAACATATCTCTATCCGCAGGTCTACGACTTCTTCGTCAAGGGCGTCAGCGGAAAGTTCGGCATAAAGTTGCCGCACTTCAAGACCTGCTTCGACTTATCCTGCCTCGCGGCGGCGGCGATAATGTCGCTCGCATTCTTCAGGCGCTTCGAGGGAATCGGCTGGGGCACGCTCGTTATTGCCCCGATAAACGGCACGATAATCGGCTTTTTCTGCCGCCTGTTTGATAAATATTTCGAATTTCCGCCGCTGTTCAAAAAATTTGCCGCTCATTTTGAACTCGAAAAAAAGTGATGCAAAAGCTCTCCGAGAGAGCCGTTCACAAAAAGTTTTAAAAATCATACCTTGACTTAAAGTCAGCTTCAAGGTGTATTATATAAAAGAGCAAAAATCAGCAGCGAATCACAGCATGGATAGGCGCGGACAACGCGCGATAAGGCAAGGAGGAAATATACAATGAACACATTCCCTGAGGTAAAGAAAAAGTTCGGCTTCGGCTGCATGAGACTGCCCATGGACGGCGAAAAGGTCGACTACGCCGAGTTCACGAAGATGGTCGACGAATTCATGGCGCAGGGCTTCAACTATTTTGACACCGCACGCGTCTATCTCGGCGGTCAGAGCGAGACCGCCATTCGTGACTGCATCTCAAAGCGTTATCCCCGCGAGAGCTTCATCCTGACCGACAAGCTCTCCGGCGCACTGTTCAACAGCGAGGAGGAAGTTCGCCCGCTGTTTGAAAAACAGCTCGAGAGCTGCGGAGTCGATTATTTTGACTTCTATCTCATGCACGCGCAGACCAAGACGATATTTGAAAAATACAAGAAGTGCCGCGCATACGAGCAGGCGTTCGAGCTGAAAAAAGAGGGCAAGATAAAGCATGTCGGTCTCTCGTTCCACGACACAGCCGATGTCCTCGACGAGATACTCAACGAATACCCGGAGGTTGAGGCAGTCCAGATCCAGCTCAACTATATCGACTTCGACGATCCCGCCGTTCAGGCACGTCTCTGCTACGAGGTCTGCTGCAAGCACAACAAGCCCGTTATAGTCATGGAGCCCGTCAAGGGCGGCAGCCTCGTCAATCTTCCCGAGCAGGGCAAGGCTATCCTTGACGAGCTTCACGGCGGCAGCACCGCGAGCTACGCCATCCGTTTCGCCGCAGGATTCGACAACATCTTCATGGTGCTCTCCGGCATGAGCGACATGGCGCAGATGAACGACAACCTGTCATACATGAAGGACTTCAAGCCCCTCAACGAGGAGGAGAAGCAGGCAATAGCCAAGGTCTGCGACGTTATCCGCTCGACCCATCTCATTCCCTGCACTGCGTGCCGCTACTGCACGGACGGATGCCCGAAGCACATTCTCATCCCCGACCTGTTCTCGTGTATGAACGCAAAGCAGCTCTACCGCGACTGGAACTCGGACTATTATTATAACGAAGTCTACACAAAGAACCACGGCAAGGCGTCCGACTGCATCGGATGCGGCAAATGCGAAAAATCATGTCCCCAGCATCTGCCCATCCGCGAACTGCTCAAGGATGTCGCAAAGACTTTTGAGAGCTGAGAGGCAGAATAAGTTTTCGCTCAGAAGAGAATATAAGAACCGACCGCTTCGGTTTCCCATCGCGGTCGGTCTTTGTAATTTTATTGAAATAGGCACTCCGACAAAATTGAATTTATCT
>DJQG01000039.1:0-4552 GCA_002438685.1 Ruminococcaceae bacterium UBA6392
GCACAGGCGACCGCAGCGAGCGAATCAGGACATATAACTACCCGCAGGGGCGCGTCACGGATCACCGCATCGGGCTGACGCTCTACCGCCTCGAGGCGATACTCAACGGCGACCTCGATGAGCTGATCGACGCGCTCATCACGGCGGACACAGCCGAAAAGCTCAGATCGACCGACGATTAAACGAAAGAAGAATCTCTATGATAACAAAGCTTATAACAGAAAAGGACGGCGAAAAGGGTCTCGACGAGGCGGCGCGCCTGCTCAAAGACGGCGAGCTTGTCGCCATCCCGACCGAGACGGTCTACGGTCTTGCGGCAAACGCGCTTGACGGGAACGCCGTCAAAAACATATTTGCCGCCAAAGGCCGCCCGCAGGATAACCCGCTGATAGTTCACATAGCGGAGATTGACGAAATTTTACCGCTTGTCAAAAACTTCGATGAGCGCGCCCGCGCGCTCGCCGGGGCTTATTGGCCGGGACCGCTTACGATGATACTCCCGAAGAGCGGCATTATCCCGAACGAGGTCTGCGCCGGGCTTGACACGGTAGCAATAAGAATGCCGTCGCACCCGATAGCGCACGAGATAATCAAAAAATGCGGCTTTCCGCTTGCTGCGCCGAGCGCGAACACATCAGGCAAGCCGAGCCCCACGACCGCCGCACATGTCATGAACGACATGGATGGCAAAATCGCCGCGGTCGTTGACGGCGGCAGCTGCTCGGTCGGCGTCGAGTCGACCGTTGTTACTCTTGCCTGCCCCGTCCCGCGCGTCCTGCGTCCCGGCGGAGTGACCCCGGATCAGCTTCGCGCTGTACTCGGCGAGGTCGAGATAGACAAGGCTGTTTTCAAGGCGCTCGAGAGCGGCGAAAAAGTCCTCTCGCCCGGCATGAAATATAAACATTATTCGCCGAACGCCCATGTTATAATCGTAAAAGGCAATTTTGACAAATTTGCTTCGCTCGTCGCCGAGCCGCGCGGCGAAAGAACCTGCGCCGTCTGCTTCGACGGCGAGGAGAACAAAATTTCCGTTCCCGCATATCCCTACGGTCACGCGGACAGCCCCGAGGAGCAGGCGCGTGAGCTGTTCGATGTGCTCAGACACGTTGACGACGAAAAAATGGAGCTCGCCTTTGTGCGTTTCCCGTCGCTCGACGGCGTGGGAATGGCCGTTTATAACCGCCTGCTCAGAGCGGCAGGCTTTGAGGTGATTGAGCTGTGAGCATCTATGTTGCCGGACTTACCGGTCAGACGGGCTCGGGCAAAAGCACCGTCGCAGATATATTCCGCGCGCACGGCGTCTGCGTTATCGACTGCGACAAGCTGGCTCGCGAAATAGTAGAGCCCGGTTCGCCGGTGCTTGTTGATCTTGCCCGACTCTTCGGCGACGATCTGATTCTACCTGACGGCTCTCTTGACCGTCACAAGTTAGCCAAACGTGCGTTTGCGAGCGAAGAAAAGACAAATCAGCTCAACTTCGTGACCCATCCGGCGATAACCGCGCTCGCTCGAAAGCGCGTAGCCGAAGCCGAAAAAAGCGGATATAAAATCGCTATGCTCGACGCGCCCGTGCTCTTTGCAAGTGAGCTCCTCGGCGACTGCCGCGCGGTGATATGCGTCTGCGCGCCGAAAGATCAGCGCATGGCACGGCTCATGAGCCGCGACGAAATCGACCCCGATGAAATAGAAAGAAGAATGTCCGCCCAGCCCGATGAGAAATATTACAGGGACAATTCAGATATAATAATAGAGAATCCCGACGGCTGCGACCCGACGGAGCAGTGCATAAAGGCGCTGGAAAGCCTGAAAATCGGAGGCTGAAAATGAAAAAGAGGGCGGGATACAAGCTCATAGCCCTGCTGCTGTGCTTCGTGCTGGCGGTGTGCGGAATAACGGCGGCGCTGACTGTCGGCGCGATAAGATACGCCTATCCCATGAAGTACGAGGACTATATTGATAAATATTCGGCTCAGTACAATGTCCCGAAAACGCTTTTGCTCGCGGTCATAAAGACCGAGAGCTCGTTTGACCCAAAAGCCGAATCCTCGGCGGGGGCGTTGGGACTGACCCAGATAACGCCCGAGACTTTTCATTGGCTCCAGACAAAGACAGGCGAAACTTTGAGCGACGACGCGCTTTCCGACCCGGAGACTGCGATAAGATACGGCGCATTTTTCCTCGGACTTTTGCTCGATGAGTTCAACTCTGCCGAGACTGCCGTCGCCGCCTATCATGCGGGGCGCGGCAGGGTCAATTCGTGGCTCAAAGACAAGAATATATCGCCAGACGGTGTGAATCTTAAAGATATACCGATTCCCGAAACGGCTCACTATGTGCGCAAAGTGATGCGCGCTGTGAATATATATAATTCCCTTTACAAATCAAGATAGGAGGAATATAAAATGAAGGACGAAAAAAATCCGGCGCAGGAGCTCAGAGAAAAGCTGTTCGCTCAGCCTAAGCACGCCGCGCTGAGAATGAGCGACGATGAGATCGCCGCGGCATTTGAGTGGTGCGAGGGATACAAAACTTTCCTCAGCGACAACAGAACAGAGCGTGAGATAACCGCATTTTCGCAGAAGCTCGCCGAGGCGCGCGGCTTTGAGAAGTTCGACTCGTCGAAGAAGTATTCGGCTGGCGATAAGGTCTGGTTCAATATCAAAGAAAAGGCGATTATCCTCGCCGTTTTCGGCACACGCCCGCTGAGCGACGGAGTTAAAATCGCGGCGGCGCATATCGACTCTCCCCGCCTCGATGTCAAGCCCAATCCCATGTACGAGGATTGCGATATTGCGCTCTTCAAGACTCACTACTACGGCGGCATAAAGAAATATCAGTGGCCGACAGTCCCGCTTTCGCTCCACGGCGTTATCGTCAAGGCGGACGGCGAGAAGATAACTGTCTCTATCGGCGACAAAGAGGGCGAGCCGCAGTTCGTTATCAGCGACCTACTCCCGCATCTTGACAGCACCATGGGCGAGCGCAAGGCTTCTCAGGTCATCAAGGGCGAAGAGCTCAATGTTCTTATCGGCAGCATGCCTTTCAGAAGCGATGAGGGCAGCGACCTCGTGAAGCTCAATATTCTGAAGCTTCTCAACGAGAAATACGGTATTACCGAGTCCGACTTCCTCTCCGCAGAGCTGGAACTCGTTCCCGCATCGAGAGTTTCGGATATCGGCTTTGACCGCAGCCTTATCGGCGGCTACGGCCACGACGACAGGGTCTGCGCATATCCCGCGCTCATGGCGGCTCTCGACTGCCCGAACCCGAGCTATACTACGGTCACCGTGCTGACCGACAAAGAAGAGATAGGCTCCGTCGGCAACACCGGACTTTCTTCCGCTTATCTCCAGTTCTTCATTGAAGATCTCGCCAAGACCCAGGGACTCGAGGGCAGAGATGTTCTCAGAGCGTCTGAGTGTCTCTCCGCAGATGTCAATGCGGGCGTCGATCCCACATTCCAGTCAGTCCATGACAAGCTCAACGCTTCATTTATAAACAGAGGTATCGTTGTCACGAAGTACACCGGTGCGCGCGGCAAGTCCGACACATCGGACGCCAACGCGGAGTTTGTCGGCAAGCTCAGAAAGCTCTTCGATGAGAACAACATCGTCTGGCAGATAGGCGAGCTCGGCAAGGTCGACGAGGGCGGCGGCGGAACGGTCGCAAAGTATGTTGCGCATCTCGGCGTCGATGTTGTCGATGTCGGCGTGCCCGTGCTCTCGATGCACGCGCCGTTCGAGCAGATAGCGAAGCTCGATGTCTATATGGCTTACAAGGCGTTCTGCACATTCTATAATCAGAAATAACAGAAGCTCCCCTGCCTTTTATCGGCAGGGGAGCGATGCTTTATTCGTTTTCCGGGTACGGCTCGAACTCGTCGGTTCTGCCGAGCAGCCAGTCGACGCTTGTGTGATATATATCCGCTATTTTGCAGAGCGTCTCGGGAGTCATGGAGTTGATTCCGTTTTCGTATGCGGCATAGGTCCTTCGGTTTATATAGAGCATGTCCGCTATTTGCTGCTGTGTCAGGTCATTGTCCTCGCGCAGGTTCCTTATCCTCGGGTACTTCAATCAAACCACCTCAGAAAAATTATAAATGCCATAAATCCTGCCATTGACTTTTGGCAGAATTTATGGCATAATGTAGTTGCTTCAATTCCGTATGCGTATAATCCGCCGCGATATGCTTTAAGTTTGCGCATCGCGAAGCTAAGTATGCGCGAAGAAAAGACACCTCACAATCTCCTATATAAAAGACACCCGGCGGTGAAGACTGCCGGGCGTCTGCTTGAAAAAAGTTTTACTGTACAATAAAATGTCCAGTGAAAAATTATTGCTTGACAAATTGTGGCGTTTAGGCTATTATTTTATTTGCAATGAGGCGCACCCTCGGCGCAGCAAAAACGACAACCACGAAACTCCTATATATCACGCGAAGCGGCGGCAGAGATTTTCTGCCGCCGCTTCGCATTAAAAATTGCTGTATTGTTGTTGTGCTTTTTAGAAGTGAATTGAATTTTGCCGCACAATCTATTTAGGCTCCCCTGTA
>DJQG01000039.1:4570-5221 GCA_002438685.1 Ruminococcaceae bacterium UBA6392
GGAGCTGGCTCGGCGTAAGCCGGGACAAAGGGGTTATTTAGCCGGCGTTCGAGATATGGTTTGCAGGGTGTGCCAGTAGAATGGTGCAAAATTCGCCGTCGGATGATATCCGCCCTACTGCATAATTATGCTGATTTATAATATTAAGCAATTGCTTATCGCCGCTATTTACATCCGCAACCCCAATTTATATATGCGCCCATCTCACAAACACAATTACAAAACCGACCGCAACGGAAATTAGCTGCGGTCGGTCGCTGTTTTTTGCTTTATTCTGCTATCTTCGTGCCCTCTTTTATCGTTACCGTGCCGATGAGTGGAACCTTTGCGCTTCCGCTGACGGAGGTGTCGGTGAAATCGAGCTCGATCTGGGCGTCTCTGCCGCGCAGTTCGCGCGCCGTGACGGTCGCGGACAGATGGTTGCCGGCAGTCGAAAGTCTTTTTACTTCAACCTCCGGCGCGGTCATCTTCGGCTCGATTATCTCGAAGCCNNTATTTGCCGCCGTCGTCAAATACGCGGAGCGTTATATCTCCGTTATAAAACATGTTGCCGATTTTTAAATGCCATGTGCCTGTTCCGAGCATATGCTGTCTCCTTTCGTGTCTGCGCCTTGTCTCAGGCGGAAATTACAAATATTGTTGACGCGAGCA
>DJQG01000039.1:5239-5590 GCA_002438685.1 Ruminococcaceae bacterium UBA6392
GAACTGCGCCGTGAAGTATGTTACGATGCAGGTTATCTTGTAGCCGTATGACGGGCGCGGCTTGCGCAGGGAGTTGACGGCGAGCATCATATCCGACAGCGCAAATAAGAACGCACCGCCGACGAGCAGGATGCACATGACAACCGCGTTGTCGAGTCCGGCGTTGACTGCCTTGATGCCGAGTGAACCCGCCTTGACGAGCATGAACGCGAGCATCGCGACATACGGCACGCCGATTATATAAAGCGGGCTGAACTTGACTCCGAGCAGGCGAATAGCCGCAACGCCGATAACTATAATTATCGCGCAGGCTATCAGCTCGCGCTTATCCCAGAACGGTGCTTCGGGGAA
>DJQG01000007.1:0-8943 GCA_002438685.1 Ruminococcaceae bacterium UBA6392
CAATCTGTATTGCGCGGCGTCCAATACACATTCAAATACGCTGTTCTGAACCCGCTGACCGTAATTCACACATTCTTTCGCAACTTTCCGAAGCCGCTTTCTGCCGCCGGTGTCTTCGGTGTTGACATCATAGGTTATCAATACGAGCATAACGCACCTACTTCCACAGAAACGGGGGATATTCGTCAATGTCGCCGCGGATGTAGCGCGCTAACAGAAGCGCCTGGACATACGGCACGAGTCCCCATTGTATCTTTTCTTTCAGGAACGGGTGAGTAAGACTTTCGTCCCGTCTCGATTTCCAAAGTTTGAAGAACGCCCGCCGACCGTCATCGGTGAGAAGCACGGCGCCGCTGTCTGTTTTGACAAACATATTGCTTTGAAATGAGCGGTTGTTTATTCCGCTGAGCACGAATCTGTCGGCAAACGACGGACGCAGTTCTTCCATGAGATTGAGCGCAAGCGATTTTCTGCCGGAGCGGTCGGTGTGCATCATGCCGACATACGGGTCGAGCCCCACGCTTTCAAGCGCGTTGGCGCAGTCGTTCGCCAGTAGGCTGTAGGCGAACGAGAGAAGCGCATTTACGCAGTCGAGCGGCGGGCGGCGGTTGCGCGTCTCGAAAGTGAAACACGGGTCGGGGTTGAGTATCAGCTCGTCAAATACAGAAAAGTATGTGCTTGCCGCTTCTCCTTCAATGCCGCGGAGCGATCCGTCGTCCGTGCAGCTGCGAGCCGTATATGCTGACTCTTTCAGCTTTTCCGATGCGTCTTTGACTTTCTCTGCATTAATGCTCATCGGGTGGTCGCGCAATGAGCGCTCTAATACCCAGCGAGAGTTGAATATCTTTGCGGTGATGAAATTTTTGGCTATCTGCAAGTTTTCACTCGGACTGTCGGCGATGCGGTATTGCTGCCTGCGCAGCAGCACATTGCCCTGCACTCCGCCGCCGACTCGCGCGAGGAACCGTCCGCTTTGAGAGAAGAACGACAGCGACTTGTTTTGCTCGGCGCATTTGCCCATGAGAGCAGGGCTCGCGCCCATGTATGAAAATGTTACTATCTGTTCGAGACTGTGCAGAGGAAATCTGCCCATCTCCGCGCCGTCCTTTTTGACAACTACGTTTTCTCCGTCGAGCGTCAGATAAGCGTCTGAAGTCAGAATGTAGAGCGAGTTCATAAGCTTTTTCAATCGAAGTCACCGTCCTCGCCGATAGCGGAGTTTATATATTCCGCCGCGCTTTTGTTCTTGCACAGGACAGGGAGACAGAGCTCTTTGAGTGAACAGGCGTTGCAAAATTTGCCGGTCTTGACTTTGGGCGTGTAGCCGCGGTTCATGTAGCCGTGCATCTCATTGACCGCATCTTTTACCGCTTGACGCAGTTCGGCGTTTATATAAACTTTTTCGCGCCGATGAGTCTCGCCGTAGAACATATATCCGAGTTCGATTTCAATTCCGAGCATCTCTTCGAGGCACATTGCCTGTGCGCACAGTTGAAGCCTGTCGGCATCGCCCGCTTTAGAAGATCCGCTTTTGTATTCGATCGGAGTCGGCATCCATCTGCCCTTGCGCCCGCGCAGTTTTGCGCCGTTTTCGTCATCGCGTCTGAATTCGACAACGTCGCATTCTCCGCTTATTCCGAGCTCTGACGAGAATACCCGCAGGGCTCGGACCGTTATCAGATCGCCGCGCTTTTCGCTGAGCGATGAGTCGTGCGCCCGTTCGTGGAATATTTCGCCGTTCACCGTGCGCAGATTTTCTGCCCAAAGTCCCTCAATGTGAATGAGAACCCAACGCCTGCGGCAAAAAGCAAAGTGCTGTATTCCGCTTATTTGCAGAAAATCACACTCCTTGTATGCCATTACACTCCCTCGATGATCTCCGGTTCAAGCCCGGGAAGCTCATCTACAGATATAACATAGTCGTCTGCGCTCGAGGGGATGTTGACATCGGGCTTCAATTCAACATGGACGCTGCGGTGCACCTTGCTGCTCGAATACTGACCGTCCTTGCAGTTGTGCTTCCACCAATAGACGCGCAGAACTTCCATCGAGCCCTCGGGGCGCGCCGAGGATGCGTCGTTGAGGAACAGCGTGCGCAGGCACTCTTTTATAATATCCGCGTCCTCTTCGGAGAATCCGGTCTTCTCTGCGAGCTGAACATTTATTGAACCCTTTATCTCATAGAGACCGAACTGGACGAAGTGCTTCTGACCCATTGTGTCGGAGGAACGCGCCGAAGTGTCCTTGCCGTCTTTGACTGGTTCGCCGTTGACACTCTTGGTTATCTGAATGGAGCGAACCTCTATCGGCGATACACTCACGCCCTGATGTATGCTGACCGGACCGCGCACACCGACTGATACGCCGCTGCTGTCCTTGGATTTGAAAGCGAACACCTGACCAAATGAACGGACATCGAGCCACTTTTCGCAGGCTTCTTTTGCGTATTCGTTTATATCTTTCGTCTTTATGTTGCTTGACGCACGCTCGCTCAGACTCTTGCAGCCGTCATCGCTGCGGTCGGCGGACTGGACAAATATGTTGTTGCCGAGATCCTGCATTCTGTTGCGTATTTTGCGCTTGATGCAGACATCGGACATCTCGCCGTAGCCGGAGTAATCGGTGCGTGGGCGGTTGCCGTTGAGCGGATCGCCGTTTACATTTGCCTGATTTGCGGATACAAGAACTACGAAATCGATTTTGTTGTTAAGAGCTGCCATTTTAATTTTCCTCCTCGTTGTTGCTTTCTTTCTTTGTGTAGAGTTCACTGCGCTGCAGGTAATAGCCTAAAAGGTAACTGTCCTCAAGCTGGCGGTTGAGGTCTTTCTCATCGAATTCGCTCAGACGCTCGAAAATTTCGCCGATGAGGTTGTTGTAGTATATTCTCATTCCGGGGGAGAGCTTTGCAAAATACGGATTGAGGCTGTCGCGGATTATGCGGGAAGCGTACATGGGTCTCTCGCAGAATACCGACTGCATCCTTATTGCGTTCGGTTCTCTCTTTTCGTCTCTGTCATAGGTGTCGCGCTCGACTTTTTCCATGACCGCGAGCAGACGCCCGAATTGATAGCTCCTGTCTTTTTTATCTTTTTCAAGGGCCATTTCCCATTCCTCCTTTTTTGTAACGGTCCTGTATGCATATATAACCGCACAAGCGTTATAGAGAATTTTTATGCGGTTTGATTTTGTGTCATAGGCGAGCGGCATCGACGCTCTGTGCATCAGCGCGCGGACGATGTCCTGCGGTATAGGGGCTTGATCGATAACGCTGTGGAGCAGCCTCTGAGCCTGCTCACGCATCACGCGGTCGTCGACGCTGAGTTTTCCGTTCTGCTCCGTGCCGAAAGCACATTTGACTATTTCCCATATCGACGGGGACTGATAGCCGAACTTCCCGCTTGACCAGTAACAGTGTTCTTTCCAGAATGCGAGACGGTTCAGAAAATCCGAACCTTTCAGTTCATTGTAGTATGTTATGGAGAGCCTGCCTGTCGTGGCGGCGTCGAACGACGCTATAACAATGTCGTCCTCCGCCGGAAGCTTGTCCTGCCACCCGCTCAGTGCCTTTTTCAGGTCGGCTTTGTAGTCGGTCGGAGTAACCGGAAAATCCTTTTCCTCTTCTTCGTCACTGTAGTTCGGGGTCAGTGTTCCGGAGTCTTTGAACAAAGATGTATCTCCCTTTGGATTCCAACAGACGAAGGTTCTGCCGCCTATTATAATTCCCTGATTCGCCGCGACCCAGGCGAGAGCGTTGTGGGCTTTCTGTGAGGTCTCGTATCCGATGGTAGCCGCCTGCTGCGAGTCGGTGAAACGACCTCTGTAGGTGAAATTTGAGCTGTCGTTTGCCGATATGAGCTTTGCGCCGTATGATGATGCAACAGTTCCTTTCGAGTGGCTTTCGGTTATGCGCTCATCTTTGCCCGATATCATGCAGAGCTTTTTCGGAGCTTCATTCTGCAATGACCTGTAGTATCCGATGAATGCGTCGAAAAGGCTTGTGTCTTTATAACACGCATCGTTGTCGCCCGTGTTCATAACGCGCCAGCGAATCATATATTTGTCATATTTGCTCAGCGGCTTGCCGCTCTCGTCAAGTTCTATGATATTTTCGTCGGCGAGGTCGTCAACTATAGTTCCGCGTTCGATATAGGCGAGTATCGCGCGCACTTTCGGGTGGCTGAACTCGGATTCAGCCCATGCTCTGAGCTGGTTTAGATATGGCTCGTGTCTCTCCGGCATATATGTTGCAATGTATCGCAGCTGATCGCTCAGAGGATGCGCGCATGGAGTGTCGCCAACGCGTCCGGCAGAGCGTTCGGTTGCCGGGATAATAGTTTTATTGTTCTTTTTATCCTTGGCAACATCCAAAGCTTCTTTGAAATCTCCATATTCATCGAGAATTATTTCTATCTGCGCATTCTGAATGATGTGAGATATCGGCATAAGTGTGACATGGTTGTCGAAACTTTTTCCAACCGAATCGCTGTGACAGTCATATGTCTCAACGGCTCTTTGCCATATGCTCATTTATTCCACCTCCCCGAATTCTCTGAGTCCGATGAAATTGCCGAGGTCTTCGCCGAACGGCTTTATCGCCATGTTTTCGCGCACCGTCTTTGTTATCGTACACTCCTCTGGTCGGGGAAATGTGATAACGCCCTTTTTCATCGTCGGGTACCAGAATCGGACGGTCATTCTGTTTTTTGTCTCGTCGGAATAGGCTTCGTCTGCGTAGGTTATCCCGTGGTACATCAGCCCGAATGCGAGCTCGGGCGTCTCATCGTATGCGCCTTTGCCGCTCCCGAATTCGCATGGCTCAACATAGCCCTGACATTCGCGCGCGCCGAGGAAAATATCCCTGCGCCCGCCTTTTTCAATCATGCGCTTTGCTATGTTGTGATGTTTGTTCTCGTTGCGGTCGCCGATGAGCTCCGGGCGGTTCTCGTTCCACTCAAAATGCGCCTGCACCTGATAACGGCAGTCCTTGAGATAGGTGTAGAACGAGAGGTCGTTTCCGCCGTTGTATTTTATCGGTCGGATGCCCTTGACCTCCGTCTGAATGGGGCTCATCACTCTGACCTTGTCGATATACCAGACAATAGTGGGCTTCCAGTAGATCGAGTGGAGAATACCTTTGAGAGCTTCGTATGTCGGAATTTGATAGCTTGCTTTTTCTCCGCCGACGCGCATTACCGGGTCGGAGAAAAGCGCGTAGTCTCCGAATACTTCAAATGTCACTATATTCGGATGTTCCATATGCTGCACACCTCCTGTGTTTATTTATAATGTGATTGCTTCGCGGCTTTCGCCGTCAGGATTGAGTCCGAAATCTTCGTTGTAGAATTCTTCGCTCAGCGCGAGCGCGATGCCGTCTGCTATGGGATGGAGCGCGCCGCTGTCCGCAAGGACTCTGCGCTGATTTTCATAGAGCGAGACCGTGTATGCCCGAGCTTTTTTGAGGAGCTTTTTGAGATACTTTATGTCCTCCTCGGCTCGTTTGGAGCCGAGCTCTGCAATTGTCTCTTTTCCCTCGCCGTAGGGTACGATAACATCTGTTGTGCGGCTGCCGAAGACAGTAAACCTGCTTCCGGCGGTCTTGAATGCCTGAGTCAGTGCATATTTTTCGCCGTTTGCTTTTAAATAAGGCGCGTTTGCGAATGTCCTGTCGAGCGAGAGAAGATCAAAGAGAGTGAACGGCGAACCGTCGATTTTTATCGGCATATCCTGCGCGCCGATGTCTGATTGAATATAAAGCTTCTTGTAGTAGGCGTATACCGCTTCGTCCGAGGTAAGCCCCGACGGGTACTTCTCGGGATGATATTTGTAGTCGGACAGCAGTGACATGCACGCCATTTTGCCGTCTTTTATACTTCTGAGCATGCCGAGATCTTCGCCGCGGCAGTTTATTATGAACACATCTGCGGCTCCGTTGAGCTCGCCGTTGCGGTTGCATCTGCCCGCCGCCTGTATTACGCTGTCGAGCCCCGCGCAGAGCCTTATCACGCAGCCGAACGAGACGTCAACGCCCGCTTCGATGACCTGCGTTGAGATGCAAACCACTTTTGGTGCGTCCGGGTCTGTGCGCTTTCTTTCAAGCGCGCTGTTTATCTCGGATATGACCGCCATTCTGTGCGCCATGCACATTCCGGCGGAAAGATGGAAAATCACGGTGTTTTCCAATTTCATCTCGGTGAACAGATACGCCGCCTGCTTTTTGAGATTGCATATGACAAGAAGACTGTCCGTTCTGTCGAGCTGTTCTGCGATAAATGCGGAGATTGCGTCAAGCCGCATGCCGCCTTTGTCGATTATCTGCGTGCGTTTGAATACGCGCCACAGTTCTTCGTCAAACGGCACAATGTCTTTTATGTTCCCTGTCATCGGGTGCGCCGTCTGTTCGAGGCACGGCTGGGTCGCGGAGCAAAGAACAATAGTCGCGCCGCAGACCTCCGAGAGAAAGTTTACCGCCGTGTTGAAAAGCGACAGCATTTCGTTCGGCACGGTCTGAACCTCGTCTATGACTATCACGCTGTCGCACAGCGCGTGCATTCTGCGTATGCAAGAGGTTTTTCCCGCAAACAAAGTGTCGAGCAGCTGAACAAGGGTTGTTATTATCACCGGCGATGACCAGTTTTCTGTCAGCAGCTGGGCGCGTTTGAGCTCGTCCGCGTTGTCCTCGTCGAGAGCGACATTCGAATGGTGCTCCGTTATGATACTGTCGTCTCCGATGAATTCTCTTATTATCTTCGCGTTCTGGTCGAGAATACTCAGCAGGGGAGAGGTGAAAATTATTCGCTTCTTCCGATGTGTTTTTGCGTGAGCTGCGGCGAACCTAAGCCCCGAGAGAGTCTTGCCTGCACCGGTTGGGACATTGAGCCTGAATATGCCTGGTTCTTCTTCTGCGGCGGCGCGGCAGATGTCGGATATCTGCTTTCTCGCCCCGTCTATCGGTCTTGCGTTTGAAAATTCGCCGAGCTTTTTTTCAATGTGCCCGAGGCACTTGTCCCAGTTCGCTTCAACTTGCGGAAACTTCATGTTTTCCATGAATTCCGCCGTGTCGCGCCTGTCGCCCTCAATAACAGCCGAGAGCAGAAGTCGAGCCAGCAGGCTTATCTGAAATTCATATTCTTCAGCTTGCCGTGCGCTTCTCTTCGGATTGCGCTCTCTTATGCCTTCAATGATATTGGCGAGCTGTTCTGCGGCTTCGTCGAACTGCGATTTCAGTTCGGCGTCTGAAAAACAGTGTTCGTTGAAGTTTTTCTTCGCCTCGCCATAGTCGATGCCGTCTTTTGTCAGTCTGTGTTCGAAGCCGTTTTTGTGGTCGTCATTCACCGTGTCAAACTGTCCGTGATGCGCGCCGACCGCATAGGCGAGAAGCTCGCGCACCTCGTTGTCAACGCCGTCGGACAGCTCAAAAATATATCTGACCGCCGCAAATGTGTGGTTCACTTCGCCGCGCCTGAGCGTGTTGCCGGGCTGTATGTAGTCTAAGAACTTTTTTGTCGCCTTGCCCAAGTCGTGAATATTTCCGCAAAAGCTTCCGACTTTGTCTAACTCGATACATCGGAGTGCATCTGCGGCATATCTTCCGCTGTTCTCGTTGTGGACTTTCAGCGTTTGTTCGTCATATTCCGGCGGTTCGGATTTTTCAACGAGCCGCAGGTGAGCTATAGGCTCCATTGTCTCACTTCCCGTATTTTGCTTGTTCCACCATACATTTTTTAGAGAAAATTGTCAATTTGATTTCAAAAACGATGCGATTTTTGTTGAAAGTGATGCCAAAATAGAAAGCTTAGTTCTTTTTTATAACAAAACTTCCGACGCTGTCGTCACCGAGCGCAGCGATGACATTCATAAATGCTATTTTTGGCATGACGGCAAAATATCCGCTTGCTTCAAACTTTTCCGGAAAATGCTTCTCGATTTTTTCGAGTGCTGATTTCAGCGCAAAAACGACCGCCACATCGTGCTTGCAGATGCCGCATGCCCAGCAGTCGCAGGTAATGTTTGCGATCGTGCCGTTTTTGTAGTCAAACTCAACTTCATGCGGCTCATCCGCGCCGACTATCGCATTTCCCTTGCCGCTGTCAACGCTGAGATACAGAACCTCGCCGCAGTTGAAGTCGGATTTGCCGATCATTATCGTGTGCTCGTATGCTCCCATGCCCTCGAGGTCGTTGAGATTATAGAACTTGTTCTCTTTTGCGCTCACATATTCCTCGTCGGGCTTGGCGGGAGCTTTGAAGTAGGGGAGGATCTTCCCGAACGGCACGGTATTCTTGTCAAAAGAGAACAGCTCGTCGCCGACATAGCAGAACTCGCCGGAGATGTCCGTATCGATTTTTGCGATTACTCTTTTGTAGTCGGACAGCTTTATCTTGAATGTGTATGACACATCGATGACCTTGCCGCGCTTGCCCTCGAGCTTGCCGTCAACATAGACGAGGTCGCCGACATGCAGGTCGAAAAGATTGTTGTAATATGTGCAGTCGAAGCCGCGCTGCGGAAAGTAGACCCTCACGAGCGATTCCCTCGAGGGAGCCTCTTCGGGAGCTTTTGTCTCGGTCTCGGGAGCTTTCTTTTCTGTCTCTTTTTCTGCGGTAAAACCTATCTTGAATTTCATATGTATCTCTCCGTTCCTTATTTTCTGATTCTATTCTATCACGGCAGGTGTGTCAAAAAACGGACAGTAAATTTCAAAAGCCTTGTAATTGGCGGCATTTGCGCCGGCTTTGTCTCTTTACGACGACAAACGGAATGGCGAATTGGGATTTGTCTATTACTCGAGCCATAGCAAAGTAAAAACAAGCGACTCAAACAATTTTTATAATCAGGCTTCTAATAGCCGCGCCGCAGTGTTTGATAAGCCAATGGAGACAAGCGAGGGAACGGCTTGCGAAGCAAGACGCACGAGCACGCATTCGTTCAAGCTCCGGCGCGTTT
>DJQG01000007.1:8964-27748 GCA_002438685.1 Ruminococcaceae bacterium UBA6392
TGCCGAGCAACTAATTGAGAGTCGCGAGCTAAGTACTGCGGTGCGGCGTTCGCGGGGTCTCGGGGCGCAGCCCTGAGTTTGCTTTTCTTTTGCAGGCGTTTTCTTTTTCAAATAAAAAGAAAATGCCGAAACGCGGGTAGTATAAAATATTTGATTGTTGCAGGACGCGAATGTAGTAGCCAATTATCAACAATTCGCAATGGTTATGACTTTGTATCGGCTTCCGCCGATAGCGGACAGCCACAAGGGCCGTCCCTACAAATTGCGCAATTTTCGCGGCGGAATATACGTCCCTACGCGATTGTACCAATTTACAATATTGATACGACTACTTATATCCGATACCTGCAACCCCCAACTTATCAACACATCACCACCTCACGCCGAAACGAAAAAATCCTACCCGCAAAAATTGTGGATAGGATTTGCTGCTTTATTTACTCTGCCAACAGAACCTGCTGTTCAATCATTTATACTGCGCGAGCACATCCGATGCGAGGGCTGTGAGCTCGTCTTTTACGCTCTCGGGCGAGAGGACTGTCACATCCGCGCCGAAGTTCATTATCCATGTCAGGAACACGGGGCTCACGAACACTTTTACGCGCATGTCGAAGTGCGTGTCGGTGATATTTGAAAACGCGGTGTCGAAGCCGAATTTGTCTATCATGACATTTGCGAGCTTGTTTTCGCAGCGGAGCGTGACCGTCTCTTCGCGCCCGCCGTACATTCCGAAGGTCTGCTTTGAATAGAGCGCCATGTCGAAATCGGCGAAGAACTCCGCGCCGTCGCGCTTTTCTTCGGTCGGCTGAATTTTTGTCATTTTGTCGACCCGGTAGTGTTTTATCTTGTTCTCGTCCGAGTCGTAGCCGATCATGTAATAATTTTCGTCATCCCAGGTCAGCGCCCACGGGCTGATGAGATATATTTTGCCGTCGTGGCGCAGCTTTTTCTGCTTGTGCTCGTCCCAGGTAAAATATTGAAACGCTATCTTCGCGTCACGGTTTATCGCGTCGTGTATGTAGTCGACGGCGTAGTATATGCTCTCGTTCATCGCCTTGATGCGGTTCGAGACAAAGACTTGCCTCTGCAGCTCCTGCGCCTCATATCGGCTCGCAAAGCCCTCGATTTTCTTTATCAGCTCGTTGCTCTTCTTGTGCGTGATGAAGCGTGAGGACTGAACCGCGTCGACGAGAAGCTTTAGCTCCGGCAGTTCAAAGTCGCGGCTGATGACATGATAAGTCACGCTTTTGCCTTTTCTCTTGTCGATGTCGAGCCCGAACAGGCAGAGCACATCAATGTCATCGTAGAGCGTTTTGCGCTCCGCGTCGATTCCGTATTCGCCAAGCGCGTCCGATATCTCGGCGAGCGTCATCCCGTGCTCGTCATCCGTGTTTTCGAGCAGGATCTTCATCAGATAGAGCAGCTTTATTTTCTGGTTTGATTTTTTAGCCATTTTTATATCCTCCGATTTGATTTGCGGATATATTATAAGATATTTCGTGTACCAAAAAACGGACTCTGCAAAGTTATTATACGGCATATTGATAAATTTTGCAATAAGCAAAATGATATTTTTTGTCAAAATAAAGTTCATTATTGAAAATGTGCTTGACGAAAAAGAGACATAACCAAATAAAAAGGGCGGCAAACCGCTCGAGGTCTGCCGCCCTTTTTATACTATATAACTTACTTTGCGAATGCGTCGTTGTGGGTCAGCGCGAACCATATCTTGCAGAACAGCTCGCTCTTTCCGCAGACATAGAGAATCGAGTCGGCGAAAAGCTTGACTACATTGCCCCAGTCGAAGAAGAACTTGTTCTCCGCCTCCGGCGCGCCGTCATAGTCGAGGGTGAACGCCTGGGTGTAGAGGATGCCGCCCTCACCGAAAACCTCGGCGCGGACATAGCTGCCTATCTCGTCCGAGTAGTCGTCGAGATCTATATCGGAGCCGACATGAATGACCTTGCCGTCCGCTATCCAGTGAATCGTCAGATAGTTCTCCGCGGTTATCGCTATCGTATCCTCTTTGTCGTCAACGGCGATGTTCGTTATCACCGGCTGAACAAGATCGGGCGGTGCGTACCACTGACCGTTCTCGTCCGCGACATTATATCCGACTTCCTTGCTGAACTGCTCGAGCTCGGGGGTGTTCTTTATATATCTGCTTCCCGCGAAGAACGCGCCCTGCTTCATGCATTCCTTGAGGTTGTCGACCGTGTTCGAGGGCATGAGCATTATCGTCCAGCCGTTGTCCATGGCGGAGAGACGATGCGCGTCGGAGCTTGCAAAAGCGAAGACATTGCGCCCGGAGGGTACGACCTTTTGAAGCAGGATATCCCAGAGCTTGCGGTCGTGGCGGGTGCGGTAGTCGCCCTTGGAGTTGACGTCGATGCCGAGGCAGGAGGGATACATCTTGAGCAGTCGGGCGAACTTGTTTATATCGTAGTTGTAGTCTTCGTTATACGCCTTGTCGAAATCCTTTTCGTTGCGCGCGCCCGTGTATTCGCCGGGGTGGTTGATGACCGAAAGACCGCCGAGCTCTTCAACATTCTTTATCGGAGTCTCATAGTCGCTCGTGCCGCCCAGAACGCCGTTGCCGTAGTCAACGAACCAGGAGTTGACATGCGAGTTGTTGAACGAAGTCGGGTTGTTCTCGATGCCGTAGGGGACGCGGAGCATTCCGCGGCCGCCTCTGTCGCTGCCGGAGGTTATCTGATTGTAGCGCCCCTGAGTCAGCCCCGTCGGCTTCTCGAAGCCGTTCTCGCGTCTGAATCCGAGCGCGAGCTGGAGCGCGGGAACATAGTTCGGCTCTGTCCAACCTCTGTCAACGGTGCCGTGATCGGTCATCGCGAGAATGTCGTAGCCCATTGAATAGTAGGTCTCGATGACATATCTGAAATCGTTGTCGCCGTCTGAAACTATGCTGTGGTTGTGCAGGCTCGCCTTGTATTGACCGTAGTTTTTCCAGTCAACCGTGGCGTAAGGGTTCGTTATCGCGTAGTCGACATCCTTCGTGTCCGCGTCCTGCGCGAAGACTGCGGGAATCATCCCGAAGAGCATCACTGCGGCGAGGAAGAACGAGAGAATACGCTTGAAATCGTTTTTCTTCATCTGATATCTCCTTTTCTTTTTGCGTGTATGAGAAAATTTGCTGAAATCATTATATAATATCGCGCCGAAAAAGTCAAAAAATTTATGCGCATTTGCCTAATTTTTGGTCTTGGATATGGAAAAAGCGTGTTATATATGTTAAAATCATATAAGTATCTCAACGGAGGACAACATGGATATAAGAGAAGAGCTCGAACGGCTCGGAGATGAAAAATACAGGGATTTCAGTTCATCGCTCCTGCCGAATGTCGACAAGAGTAAGATGATCGGCGTGCGCCTGCCGCAGCTGAGATTAGTCGCGGCGCGGATAAAAAAGGAAAGCTCCAAGGGCGTTATGCCCGATCTGCCGCAGGGCGATATGCTTGAAGAAAAGCTTGTGCGCGGATTCGTTATTGCAGGTGCCGATCTGCCGTTTGAAGAGCATCTGAAAGCGGCGGCGGATTTCGTGCCGGAGATAGACAACTGGTCTGTCTGCGACAGCTTCGTGAACAGCCTCAAGTTCTTCAAAAAAGACAGGAAGCGGGTCTGGGAGTTTTTGCAGCCGTATTTCGATTCCGATAAGCCCTATGATATCCGCTTCGCGGTCGTTGCGGCGCTTGATTATTTCTCGGATGATGAGTACGCCGCCTGCGCTTTCGAGAAGTTTGATGCGATAATCAACGATGACTACTATGTCAAAATGGCGGTCGCGTGGGCGGTTTCCGTGTTCTTTGTCCATGCGCCTGAAAAGACATGGCAGTATCTCGAAGATAACCGCCTCGACGATTTCACTTTCAACAAGTCGCTTCAGAAGATAACCGAATCTTATCGCGTCACGCCGCAGGACAAGGCGAAAATACGCGCAATGAAACGCAAATAACAGCCGAATAGGAGATAATACAATGAGCAACAAAGTACGCAGAATTTTTTCAAAAGCAGTTAATTTTATTACATCCGCAACCGCGCAGGGCTTGAGCAAAGGCGAGCTCGGCTCGCCCGACACTCCGGAGGAGATGAAGTCGATTGCGCGAATCGCCGCCGAAGAGGGCATAGTCATGCTCAAAAACAACGGCGTGCTGCCGATAGAAAAAGATGAGAATGTCTGCATCTTCGGCAGGATCCAAAGGGACTATTTCTTCGTCGGCTACGGCTCGGGCGGCGATGTCAACAAGCCCTATTGCGTCGATCTTGTGGACGGCATGAAAAACGCGGGAATAAAAGTCGACGAGCAAATTGAAAAGATATATTTAGATTGGATAAAGAAGAACCCGGCGGACGACGGCTTCTGGGGCGCATGGCCGCGCTACCACGATGAGATGAAGATAGACGAAAAGACCGTCGCCGATGCGTCAAAGCGCAGCAGCTGCGCTGTCGTAGTTATAGGTCGCTCCGCAGGCGAGGACAGGGAAAACACGCTCAAAAAGGGCAGCTATTATCTGACCGACGACGAAACCGCGCTGCTCGACAAGGTGACCGCGAACTTCAAAAACACCGTCGTGCTGATAAACAGCGGCAATATTATAGATATGTCGTGGATGAATAAATACGGCGACAAGCTCGGCGCGGTGCTCTATGTCTGGCAGGGCGGAATGGAGAGCGGAAACGCCATCGGCGAGGTCCTTTCCGGCAAAGTTTCGCCGAGCGGCAAGCTGCCCGACACCATTGCCGATTGCTATGAGAGCTATCCGGCGGCGAAGAACTTCGGCAAGAAGATATATAACAACTACGCCGAGGATATCTTCGTCGGCTATAGATATTTTGAAACCTTCGCGCCCGAAAAGGTCATGTTCCCGTTCGGCTTCGGTCTTAGCTACACTTCGTTCGAGCTGTCCGACAAGACCGTCATGGAGGCTGACGACAGGATAATAGTTTCCGTAAAAGTCAGGAATGTCGGCTCTGCCGCAGGCAAAGAGGTCGTTGAAGTCTATTACGGCGCGCCGCAGGGTGAGCTCGGCAAGGCGGCAAAGAGCCTTGCCGCATATGAAAAAACGCGCACTCTTCTGCCCGGCGAAGAACAGAGGGTGGTCGTGTCGTTCCCGTGCGCCAATATGGCGTCTTTTGACGATTCCGGCAAATCCGGCGCGGCGTTCTGCTATGTGCTCGAAGCCGGGGATTATCCCATCTATGCCGGCACCGATGTGCGCTCCTGCGAGCAGATAGGCGTCCACACAGAACCCGAGCTTCGCGTCACCGAGCGTCTCGCAAGCCGCGCGGACTGCGCCCCGAAAGAGGCGTTCGACCGCCTTGTCGCCGCGACCAATGAACAGGGAAAAATAGAAAAAGCATATGAATCCGTCTCGCTGAGCACAGTTTCGCGCCGCGAGGAGATAGAGAAAAATCTGCCCGAAGCCCCCGATTTCACGGGCGACAAGGGAATAAAACTCGAAGATGTCGCCAACAACAGAGCGACCCTTGCGGGCTTCGCGGCTCAGCTCGAGGATGTTGAGCTCGAGGCTCTCTGCCGCGGCGATTATGTCATGAACAGCAAGCTCGGCACTCCCGGCAACGCCGCGGTTTACGGCGGAATACTCGAATCCCTGCGCAAAAAAGGCGTGCCGCCCGTCAGCGCAACTGACGGACCCTCCGGCATCAGACTTCATTGCTACGCTTCGCTCCTGCCTATCGGCACGCTGCTCGCGAGCACATGGAATCAGCAGCTCGTCCGCGAGCTCTATGCTGTCGAGGGCGCTGAGATGGCGCGCAAGGGTTCCGATGTCCTGCTCGCCCCGGGTATGAATATCCACAGAGATCCGCTCTGCGGCAGAAACTTTGAATATTTCTCCGAAGATCCGCTGCTCGCCGGCACCATGGGCGCGGCGGTCGTGCGCGGCATCCAGTCGCAGGGAGTCTCCGCCTGCCCGAAGCACTTCGCCTGCAACAATCAGGAGACGATGCGTATCTATAACGATTCGCGTGTGTCCGAGCGCGCTCTGCGCGAGATTTATCTCAAGGGCTTTGAAATATGCGTCAAAACCGCGCGCCCGTTCAATATCATGACCTCTTATAATAAGATAAACGGCGTCTGGGGACACTATCATTACGGCACCTGCACGCAGATACTGCGCGGTGAGTGGGAATATGACGGCTGCGTCATGACCGACTGGTGGATGCGCGCGAGCAAGGATCCGGATTTTCCACTGCTTCGCAACAACGCCTACCGCGTGCGCGGACAGGTGGATGTGCTCATGCCCGGCGCGGGAGCGGGCTCGCGAAAGGCGAAATATGACCCGTCTCTTCTCGAGAGTCTCGGCAAGCCGGACGGTATCACCCGCGCGGAGATATGCCGCAGCGCGATGAACACCCTGCGCTTCGTCCTGCGCTCGCATCCGTTCTGCGCCGAGCACGGACTGGATAACGGATACCGCCCTGGTCCCGATTGGTTCGAGTGTCGGTAATTTTTAAGATTTCTTTATAAAATATCAAAAATATTTGCAGAAAAGCTGCAAAAAATGTATGTTTATACGAAATGTTGTTGACGTCCGGTCTTTGCTGTGATAGACTTCTCTTTAGCTTCCGATAATTTGATCGGTTATATAGGAGTAGTTGAATAATGGTTAAGAGGATCTCCGCGCTTGCGGCGGTTCTGCTGTGCGTATTCATGCTGTGCTCGTGCACGGCGTCGCGCTCGCAGATCGGCGCGTATGTCCGCGGTACGCTCGACTCTGTCTATCTCAATGAGAACAGTGACGAGTATCTGAAATCGGTCGGCGGAACCGCCGAAGAATGTGAAGCTCAATATCGGCAGTATATATGCGACGAGGTCGAATATTTCAAGATGTGCATGGATATCGATGAGGTGTCCGACGCGACTTATCAGCGCATGGTGAAGATATTCGAAACGCTCTATGCCCATTGTAAATATGAGGTCGGCGAGGTAACGCGAAGCTCCGATAGATTCCTTGTCAGCGTGACCGTCTATCCGATTGATGTCATATCAAAAGCGGAGGAAAACGGTATCGACGATTTCGAGAAGTCCTACGGCGAACGCGCGAGAAAAGGAGAGTTCGATAAGCTCTCCGACTCCGAGCGCGAGGAGCTCTGGGCGGACGGAATAATTACCGAGGTCGAAAAGAATCTCGATAACATCGGCTATCTTGACCCCGTCACGATATCTCTCCAGGTAATTATCGAGGACGACGGATATTCAATTGTAGACGATGACCTCGTCCGCATGGATGAACTTGTTATCAGTTATTGACAGTCAAAGCAAAACCGTTCCGAATTATCCGGAACGGTTTTTTTACGGAAATATATAACGGTCGTTATCTGCGGCATTTGTCTTGACATTTTATTGCTGTGCATATAAAATGTATTGCGGGAGATGAGAAAATAAATATGATACCAACCGAAAGCTACAACTGTTACGAGTATTTCAAGAACAACACTGCAGCGTTCGGCGACTACGATGCCGCGATTCATTTCGGTCACAGGATAAAGCGTTCAGCCTTGCTTTCCGATATCGACCGTCTCGCGGCGTATTTCAAGAGCGCGGGTCTTCGGCGCGGTGATGTGTACACCGTGTTCCTGCCGACCTGCGTGCAGAGCTTCGTCGCCTTCTATGCGCTCAATAAAATAGGCGTTATCGCGAATATCGTGCATCCGCTGACCCCGCCCGAGCTTCTCAAGGAGACCATGGACGCGGTCGGCTCAAAGGGCGTTATGCTTATGGATCTGCTCGCGAAGCCCTATGTCGATATGCTCAATTTCCACAACGTCCCGTGCGTTGTGTGCTCGAATTCCGATTATGTTTCGCCTGCGGCTCATCCGGCTTTCCGCGGCTATGAGCTGTTCGCGGCGCATGCATCGTCGGGCATAAAAAATGCGCTGAGCTACCGCGCGGCGCTCCATCGCTGTCCGCCCTCGGACGGAGTCCGCAACAACGGCTCGGATATCGCCGTCTATCTTCACGGCGGCGGAACAACGGGAAAGAGCAAGACTATAAAGCTCTCTTCAAAGGCGCTCAACGAGCTCGCCTATAAGACGGGAAAGGTCGAGCATCACAACACCCCCGGCGTCGAGTGCTCGATGATAGTCCTGCCGCTCTTTCATGCGTTCGGACTCGGCGTGTCGATGCATTTCAGTATGTGCGAGGGCTTTTGTTGCATCCCCGTCGCGCGTTTCAAGCCGCGCAAGGCGAACGAGCTTATGCGCGAATATAAAATTTCGTTCATAGTCGGCGTGCCGAATATGTATAAAAAGATGTTCGAGCAGAAGAACTTCGAGGGCAAGCACCTGCGAAATTTAGAGCTGCTCTTCAGCGGCGGCGATATCGTGACCGAGCAGTTCCTCGATATGTTCAACTCGACTATAGCCAAATGGGGCGGCAATGGCAGACTTTTCAGGGGCTACGGGCTTACCGAAGTCAGCTCCGTCTGCTGCGCGAATACATATGCCGATTTCAAACGCAACTCCGTCGGCAAGCCTTTTTACGGTATGCGCGTCGAGATATGGGATAAGGACAAAAAACGCCTGCCCGAAAACACCGTCGGCGAGATAGCCGTTTCCGGCTCGACTCTTATGGAGGGCTATTTAAATGAGCCGACAAGCGGAGTTTATACCGATGACAGCGGCGTGCGCTGGGTGCTCACGGGCGACCTCGGCTATATCGATGAGGACGGCTTCCTGTTCTTCACCGGGCGCAAAAAGAGACTTATTATTATCTCGGGCTACAATGTCTATCCGTCCGATATCGAGGAGAAGGTTATCGGCGTCGCCGGAATAACAGAGGCTTGCGCCGTTCAGGGCTATATCGAGGCGAAGCCGATAGTCAAGCTCTACGTCGCGCTTGATAGCGAGCCGGAGAACAAGAAGAAAAAGATTGAAGAAATAAATGAGTTTTGCAGCGAAAATCTGCCGCGCTTCTCGCGCCCGACGAAGATTATCATTCTCGATGCTCTGCCACGCACCCGGATGGGCAAGGTCGATTTCATGAAGCTCTGCGACCCCGCGCCGACCGAAAAACGCCGCGAGCGCGAAAAGGCAGAAAAGCAGGAAGCAAAGCAGTAAACCGCACAAAAAACATATACTAAAGACCGAGCTGTATGCCTTGCAGAACGGTCTTTTTCCTTTTTGCGACAGTCGATTTGACTTTTGGCGGCGTTTTGCATATAATAAGACTGCATTTGCGTTTCAGTGCCGCTTGTGTAATATCGAGAGAGGAATTTGTCAAACCGTTTTAAAATTTTTCGGTCATAAAAATAGCGCCGGGTCTGCAAGCACTGAAGGCCGCGAACCTTTGCAGATGACGAGGAAGAAGTCATCGAAATTTTCGGCGGATGCTTCTTGCCCCATAAGTGCGGGGGGACACAGGCTCTCTTATAAAACAGCGCGGCGACGCGCAGACAGAGGGGAGAGCAATGCACAAATATTTTTGTAAAGGAAAATAGAATATGTGTGGAATTGTTGGTTACGTTGGAGATAACAGTGCGTCTCCGATTTTGATTGATGGTTTGAAAAAGCTGGAGTACAGAGGCTACGATTCGGCGGGCATCGCCGTATGCCGCAATGGGAAGATAACCACTGTCAAGACGAAGGGGAGAATAAGCGACCTTCAGCAGAAGCTCGATGAAGTCGGCACCCCGCAGGGGAGCGTGGGTATAGGTCATACCCGCTGGGCGACCCATGGCGCGCCGACCGATGCAAACGCCCATCCCCATTCGGGTTCGAGCGGGCGCGTCACCCTCGTCCATAACGGCATTATCGAAAACTATCTTGAACTCAAAGCCGAGCTTGAAAAGCAGGGCAGGCAGTTTAAGTCGCAGACCGACACGGAGGTTCTCGCTCAGCTTTTCGATAGCCTCTATGATGGGAATCCGCTTGAGACTATGCTGAAGGTTATAAAGCGCGTGCGCGGCTCTTATGCCGTCGCGGTGCTGATGAGCGACCACCCGGATGAGATACTCGCCGCAAAAAAAGACAGCCCGCTGATAGTCGGTATAGGCAGCGGGGAGAATTATCTCGCCTCCGATATTCCGGCTCTGCTCAAATATACCCGCGACTGCGCTGTCATGCAGGACGGCGAGATCGCGATAGTCGGCAAAACTTCGGTCGATTTCTTTGATTCCGACGGCAAGCCGATAGACAAAAAATTAATGCATATAACCTGGGATGCGGACAGTGCCGAAAAGGGCGGCTATAAGCATTTCATGAAAAAAGAAATAGCCGAGCAGCCGAAGGCTGTGCGCGACACGCTGGGCGGCAGAATAGTTGACGGAAAAGTCAACCTTCCCGAGCTCACCCTCAGCGACGAGCAGATAAAGAATATCGGCGTCATTCATATCGTTGCCTGCGGCAGCGCGTGGCATGTCGGAATGACCGCCAAATATCTGATAGAGCGCTCTGCGGGAATACTCTGCGAATGCGACCTCGCGAGCGAATTCCGCTACAGACACCCGGTTGTCCGGGATAACGACCTGTGTGTTGTTATCAGCCAGTCGGGCGAAACGGCGGATACCCTGGCGGCTCTCCGCGAAGCAAAAAGCCGGGGCGCGCACACGGTCTCAATTGTCAATGTCGTCGAGAGCACGATTGCCAGAGAGAGCGACGATGTTATTTACACCATGGCCGGACCCGAGATAGCCGTCGCCACAACAAAGGCGTTTTCGGCTCAGCTCGCCGCCGTCTATCTGCTTTCTCTGCGCCTTTCGAGGGCGGTCGGCAGGCTCGATGAATCGGAGGAAAAGCGGCATTGCGAAGCACTGCTGCGCCTGCCCGAGCAGATCGAACAGATACTCAAAAACGAAGAGCTGTTCAAGCCTGTCGCCGAGCGGTTTTCCAAGGCTTCAAGTATATTCTTCATCGGGCGCGGACTCGATTATTCAATCTCGCTCGAGGGCTCGTTAAAGCTCAAGGAGATATCCTATATCAAGTCCGAGGCATATGCCGCCGGGGAACTCAAGCACGGCACGATATCGCTTATCGAGCCGGGAACTCCCGTATTCGCCGTTGCGACTCAGCCCGATCTCTTTGAAAAGACCCTCGGCAATATCCGCGAGGTCAAGAGCCGCGGCGCATATGTTGCGGCGCTTGTCGGTGAAGACTGCGAGAATGCAGGCGAGTTTTCGGATGTCGCCATAAATGTGCCGAGGACTCTGCCCGAATATATGCCCTCGCTCAATGTCGTTCCGCTCCAGCTTATAGCCTATTTCACGGCGGTCGAGCGCGGATGTGATGTCGATAAACCGCGAAATCTTGCGAAGAGCGTAACAGTCGAATAAACTTAAAAATCCGCAGCGAAGAAAAATTGCTGCGGATTTTTTGCCTGATAAGTTTACTTCGCGCAAAGTTTATGTTATCTTTATATACATCATACATCCGAAAGGAAAGCAGATATGAAGAAGAATGACGATTACATAAAGCGCGCGGCGGCGGTCGTGCCGAGCGAGCGCCAGCTCAAGTGGCATGAGCTCGAGTTCTATGCCTTCATCCACTTCGGCATGAATACATTCACGAACTCCGAGTGGGGCAACGGCAATGACGACCCGGTGCTCTTCAATCCCGAGAAGCTAAACGCGAACCAGTGGGCGGCGGCGGTCCGCGCGGCGGGCATGAAAGCGATTATCCTGACCTGCAAGCACCATGACGGCTTCTGCCTGTGGCCGAGCGAGTATACGGATTACAGCGTCAAAAAGAGCAAATGGAAAGACGGACAGGGCGATGTCGTGCGCGAATGCGCCGAGGCTTGCAAAAAATTCGGTCTCAAGTTCGGCGTCTATCTTTCGCCCTGGGACAGGCACGATCCCCGCTACGGAGAGGGCGAGGCATATAATAAATATTTCAAAAATCAGCTGCGCGAGCTGCTGACGAACTACGGCGATATATTCTGCGTCTGGTTCGACGGCGCGTGCGGCGAGGGCAAGAACGGACGCAAGCAGGAATATGACTGGCAGGGCTACTATGACCTTATACGCGAGTGCCAGCCTGAGGCTGTTATCTCAGTGACCGGTCCCGATGTCCGCTGGTGCGGAAACGAGGCGGGGGTGTGCCGCAAGAGCGAATGGAACGTCGTGCCGTATTATTACAGCAACCAGGAGCTTATAGCCGCAGCATCGCAGCAGGATGCGGAAAAGCCGCCTAAGAATATAAATTCTACCGCACTCGACCTCGGCAGCCGCAAGGCTATAAAAAATGTGTCGAAGCTCATCTGGTATCCCGCAGAGGTCGATGTTTCGATAAGAAAAGGCTGGTTCTATCATCTTAACGAGGACTATGAAGTAAAGCCCCTCTCGAAGCTTATGGAGATCTATTATAACTCCGTCGGCGCGAATGCGAGCTTGCTGCTCAATATTCCGCCGAACAAGGACGGTCTGTTTGCCCAGCGCGATGTCGAGACCCTGCTCGCCATGGGCGCGCAGCTTCAAATTGACTTCAACGAGGATCTGGCGGACGATTCGATAATGACCGACTCCTGCCATCTCGACGAGGAGCATCGCGGCCAGATGGCTCTGACCCACACCACCGACGAGTATTGGCACTCGGGCTTCGATCCCGACCATGCTACCCTGACTCTCGACCTTGGCGATGATTACGATATCGACAAGATTGTGCTCTCCGAGCATATCGCGACAGGTCAGCAGATAGAAAAATTCTCGCTATACGGTCAGATAAACGGTAAATGGAAAAAGATATTTGCCGGCACCGTCATCGGCTCGAAGCGCATCTGCCGCTTTGAAGAAACGAGAATGCAGTACATAAAACTCGTTATCGAAGAGACCCGCTGCTTTGCGACTATCGCAAGATTCGAGGCATATTAAAAGACATAACAAAACCGTCCCGCGGCAAAAGCTTCGGGACGGTCGATTTTTTGTTTTACTTTTTGTTCGATTCAATCAGCTCTTTTATGAGCTTGTATGTGTTCTCACCGAATCTGATTATGCTCGGTCTGGTGTCGGCTTCGGGAAGTGCGCCTGCGGGGACAAGAACTTTGTGCCCGTCGCACGCCATGAACTGCGGGAACGCCGCGTTCGATGTGACTGTCGGCTGCCCGTCGGCAGTCAGCAGATAATATACGAAGTCGTTGTAGGCGTCGCAGAAATCGTTGTGATCCTGATATCTGACGAACCATGTCGAATCCGGGAAAGCGCAGGTGGAAGCGTCAACGAGCAGATCGCTTGAAAGATATTTGTTCGTGCTGTCCGCCTTGAGCGTCTCGCCTATGGGTGCGCAGGTCGCGCCGAGCGAGCCGAACTTCGTGTCGATGAGCATATCGGTCTGGTCAACGCAGTTGTCATATACCGGGATGGGCGCTATCGCATATCCCATGCTCACGCAGACCGCAAGACCATTCTTCTGCTCCGCTTTGAGCCTGTCGCCGAGACCGACCTGAACATTGTAGTGGTAGTTGTCGGTGAGCTTTGTCAGAGCCGAATATTTGTCGCCCGCGTCGGAATAGAGAGCCTTCTTCGCGTTTTCATAGTATTCGTCGGGCACGAAGCTCCAGACGCCGGGCATCGTGGTTATTATCTCTGTCAGGCAGTCGTCATAGAGCGCGTCAAGATCCTCTTCGAGAATGTTGTTGACGAGGCACAGCAGCAGGTCGACTATGAATGCATCCTTGAGCACGGAGAAGAGACTGCTGACAAAATCGCCTGTTGTGTCGCCGCCGAGGAAAGTCTCGATAAACAGCTCGAACGCATCGGCTTTGCCCGCAACATCGATGTTCTTCGTGAACAGATTGCCAACAAGCGTTATGCCCTGGAACGCGCCGCTGAGGAAAACGACCTTTTCAACATCCTCGGAGCCGTAGAGCGAAATGTACGAAGAGGCGATGCAGGTGCCCTCGCTGTGCGCGCAGAGCACTACCTTGTCGTGGCGGGTGACTGCCTTTACTTCTTCGATATATTTTTCAAGCTCGCGTGCGCTTTCAACGGGGTCGACTCTCCAATCGTAGCCGAAGATATAGCGCCCGCCGTCGTTTTCGCCCTGATACTGTCCGTGGGTGTCTTTTTTGTGTATGTCGGTGTCGGTCGGCGTCTGATATGACTTTGCCGATATCTTTGCCGTACCGTCCGCGTTGCACATCATGTTTCCCATGAGATGGAACAGAGCCTTTGAGAGCAGCGTGCGGAACAGCTCGTGTTCGCCTGCGGCGAGAGCCGCGAATGCGCCGGCAAGGCTCGGGATGGCGCTGATTATCTCAACTGCACCCATCGGGAAAACAGCGCTCTGTGTGCCGTCGCCGTTGTCGTGATAGAGCTCGGTGCCGAAGCCGTTGACCATAACGACGGGCGGCGTGTCGCAGCTGCACTGTGCGCTGTCCGCAAATGCGCCCGCAGGCAGCATGATGAGCATAATTGCCGCAATAATGAATGATACCGCTTTTTTCATGTTTGCTCCTCCTTATATGCCGAACATTAAAATCCGAAGAAAGAGGGCACAAGGTAGGTGATGACGGACATGATTATTCCCGCAATAAGAATGCCGATTGCAATTATCGGGAAGGATTTCTTTATCCTCATGTCGGTCAGGGCAGCTATCAGTGCTCCGGTCCATCCGCCCGTTCCGGGCAGGGGAATGGCAACGAACAAAAGCAGACCCCAGTCGCGCCAGCGTTTGACTTTTTCGCTGTTGCGCATCGAGCGTATCTCAAGCTTTTCGATAATTTTGGAGAAGCCCGGCTTGTCGCGCAGGAATTGGAATATCTTGCGTATGAAAAGCAGGATGAACGGGATCGGCAGGATGTTGCCGAGATAGCATATGGCGAACGCGCGCCAAAAATTAACGTGCAGTAGCTTCGCCGCTATCATGCCGCCGCGCAGCTCGAGAACCGGCAGCAGCGATACAATAAAGATTATCAGTTCGTTAGGGATCTTGTTCTGAAAAAAGTCAACGAGACCCTGAGCGAATTCTTGAGTCATGTTCTTTTCCTTTCCTTTTCGGCGTTTTTTGCGCCGTCAGTCATCTGTTTCAAAAATTCCGTGCTTGTCCATAAAACGACGCGCGCTCTTTAAAATCGCCTTGTCGTTTTCAAATTTCAGCGTTTCGAGTGCTTTGTCGAAGCCGAGCCAGATATAGTCGTCTATCTCTTCGCGCTGAATTATCGTCTCTGTGTCTTCGGTCTTTGCTAAAAAGATGGTTACGCTCTTTTCGACCTTGCCCTGAATCGTGTAGTCGGATTTTGCGGTGAAGTCCGGGATGATGTCAATGTGTATCCCGGTCTCTTCAAGAACCTCGCGCCGCGCAGTCTGCTCGGGCGTCTCGCCGCGCTCCATGTGACCTTTGGGGAATCCCCAGTGGGCACTGCGGCTGTTCTTGATGAGAAGAAGTCTAATCTCGCCGTTTATTCTGCGGCATACGACGGCTCCGCACGAGCGCTCATAGAGACACTCTAAGCGGTATGTGCCCTCGGGTTCCGCAAAGGCGAGCGCATCGGCTATCTGATAGCCGATAAAACGCATGTTTTTCGGCGCAACGACGAGTATGCCCTTGCGCTCTCCCTCTCTGTATAACACGGCAATTGCGCGCCCGTCAAAGTGCCTGACGGGATGATGAACGCCCATGATATAGGCGCCTGCGAAGCGGTTGTCAAACTGCCGCCTGCCTTCAAGAGAGCCGAAATTGAGAGAATATCTGTATCCGTACTGACGGTTCAGGGAGCCGACCGGGTTTGTTATTCTGACTCTGACGAATTTGCCTAACAAAGGTCATGCCCTCCTATATTCGGCGAGATTTGCTTTGTTCGCAAACTCCCCGATTTTGAATTTATGTTATCTATTATACTTATTCTGCCGCCCAATTGCAATAGTGCCGATATAATTTTGGAAAATAGCGCCCCTCGGTGTGCTGACACCTTGTTAAATTTGTCGATATGTGATAAAATCAGTAATAACTGATTTTTTTTCCCGGGCGCGGAGATGCGTGACCCGGAAGGAGGGTAACTTTTGCAGAAGATACTTATCGCGGACGATGAGGCGAAGATACGCCGCATTATCAGGGATTTCCTCACCGCCAAGGGCTTTGAAACGGTCGAGGCGGAGGACGGTGCGCAGGCTCTGCGCGTTTTTGCGGAAAACAGCGATATAGCCCTGGCTGTGCTCGATATAATGATGCCGGAGATGAACGGCTGGGAGGTCTGCCGCAAGATTCGCGAAACCTCCGATGTCCCGGTCATTTTCTTAACCGCGCGCGGCGAGGAGTTCGACGAGCTTGAGTGTTTCGAGTGCGGCGCGGATGATTTCATAACAAAGCCGTTCAGCCCCACCGTGCTTGTCAAGCGTATCGAAGCGCGCTTAAAGCGCACTGCGGACAACCCCATCGATAAGATAGTTATAGACGGTCTCGTTATCGATGTCGTGGCTCATTCCGTTGTCTGCGACGGTCGTGAAATCGAGCTGACTCATAAAGAATACGGCATTCTTCATAAGCTCGCTTCAAACCGCGAGCGGGTTTTCTCGCGCGAGCAGCTGCTCGATGATATTTGGGGCTTTGACTTCCTCGGCGATTCGAGAACGGTCGACTCCCATGTTGCGCGCCTTCGCACGAAGCTCGGCGATTGGGGCAGCCGCCACCTGCGCACGGTCTACGGCGCGGGATATAAGATAGAGGTGAACTGAGTTTGAGCCGTCGGTCGGCAAGAAAAGATGACAGAATCAGAAAATCGGGACGGCGTATGGCTTTCGAGCTCATCACCGTCCTGATAGTGCTTGCCGCAATACTCGTCGTACTGCGCCCCGGCGTGCTGCTCAACTCCGTCTATGCCTTTGCGGAGATAATGAACATGCAGAGCATTCGCGAGTCGCTCGACAACGAGGATCCGGCGTCATACGAATATTATCAGCAGTTAGCCTCTGTCTCTGACAACAACTATTATATGATCGAGGTCTTTGACCCCGACGGCAACACGGTCTATTCAAACCGCGAAAAGTTCTTGTATTCCGGCGATGGTGACAGCGTCTATTACCGAACCGCCGAGAGCATGTACACTACCGGACGCAGCGTGCGCGTGTTCGATCTTTTTGACGACAGCGTAAGCTTTGACGAATATGAATATCAGGACAGCGAGACGGGCGGATATTACAGATACCGCGTCGAGCTCAAAAACGGAGATACCCTGCGCTTGTGGCTGCCTTATTATCAGGTCGAGCGCAACGCCCATACGGCGTCATTTCTTCTGACCGCCTTTGCGCTGATATCTGCTGCCGTGGCGTGCGCGATTATACTCTATTCCAATCTGCGCTTTTCGCGCCCAGTTGCGGCAATGGCGGAGATAACGGAGTCCATGGCGAAGCTCGACTTTTCTAAAAAGTGCGTCAGCTATCCGCAGACGGATGTTCAGAATCTCGGACAGAATATCAATATACTCTCCGAATCACTGAGCGAAACGCTCGATGAATTGCAGGACAAAAACGAAAAACTTACAGAAGAGCTTGAGCACAGCGCACTTGTCGACGAGTCGCGAAAGAGCTTCATCGCCAATGTCTCGCATGAATTAAAAACCCCGATAGCTATTATTCAGGGCTACGCCGAGGGACTCAAGCTCGGAATAAACAGCGACCCCGAGGGCAGCGAGGAATACTGCGATATAATCCTCGAGGAAACAGGCAAGATGAACCGCATAGTCATGGAGCTGCTGAACCTCGAAAAGCTCGAGAGCGGCTCATATGTCCCGACGCGCGAAAAGCTCGATCTGAGTGCGATGATAAAAGGTCAGCTTGCGGCGTTCTCGATGATGTTCAACGAAAACGGAATAAAGCTCATCGACCGCATCCCGGACGGATTGACCGTCCACAGCGACGAGCGCACTATACTGCTCGTGCTCCAGAACTTTCTGTCAAATGCAGTGTCGAATATCGGCGGCAAGAAGATAGTCCAGCTGACGGTTGAAGATAATCTGAACACATACAGAGTCAGCGTCTATAACTCCGGCGACCCGATAGACGAGGACGAGCTTGACAAAATATGGTACAGCTTCTACAAATCCTCAAAGAAGCGTAAGAACGAGGATTTTCATTTCGGGCTCGGTCTGCCGATAGTCAAAGCCATTCAGAAGCGGCTCGGCAGGGAGTGCGGCGTTGTCAACGAACACGGCGGCGTGCGCTTCTGGTTCGATGTGGATAAGTGAGCGAGGTTGAATAAACGGCTCAAAGATGATATAATCAAATGAAGAGTTCAACGCAAAGCGGCGATTCTATAAATACGGGAGATCTTGTTATGGCTATTAAAAACAGGAAAAAAAGAATAACGGCGAGGATATCGGCTCTGCTGCTTTCGGCGGCGATGCTCTGCTCCCTGAGCGCGTGCTCCAACCCAGTCGCCGTGACGAAAATAAAAGGCACGCCCACCGAGGCGGGTGCGGCGGAATCGACTCTGCTCCACTCCGTCGGCGATAAAGCCAACCTTCAGCAGGTCGGCAAATCCGGGCTTATCGAGCTGCTCTTTGACGAGAGCACATATTCCGTCTGTGTCGCCGATCTTTCTCATGACGATAGCGAAAAGCTCTGGTCTGCGCTCCCGATTCAGGAGAATTCGGGTGCCGCAACGGCGACCCTTGAAATCGTCAGCGGAGACACTCTCTATAAGCTCAACACTCAGGATAACAGCGTGTCGTTCCAGAATGCCCAGTGCAGCTTTGCCGATGACGCCCTGAGCGTGACTTATATCCTGACTCCCGACAGCGGTACGGCACACAAAGAAAAATATGAAAAAGATGATATAGCTTTCAAGCTTGTCGTCAATTATCAGATAAAAGACGGCAGCG
>DJQG01000145.1:0-4945 GCA_002438685.1 Ruminococcaceae bacterium UBA6392
TCAATTTTTGCAAGCGCGCTGCGAGTAATATCGCAGCCGCCAAGCTGAAGTTTGGCCGCCACCTGCTCCTGCGTCATGCCGCGAGCCTCACGCGCTCTTCTTATATTGCCGCCAAACAGCTTCTCATATTCAGGATTCATCACACCACTCCATATACCCGTATATCCTTTTGGCGAAAATATTTTCAAATCTATTGACATCATTCTATCAGCGTGATATATTTATTTTGCACCTATATAGGTGCAAAATTCAGAAAGGAGGTTTCATTCTGCGGCAATGAAAAATTGACGGCAGCCAATAGTTTTAGGTCAGAAAAATGTATAAAATCAAGGGTTTTGAAGGAGGTCAAACCATGTCTGAAAATTCTACCAATGTAAATGTTACTATCAACAATTCCGCCCCTGTTTCTCAGCTCAGAACAAACAGAGGACTCGCAAAATTTATCATTCTGTCAATATTGACGCTCGGCATCTACGCCCTCGTCGTTTTTGCCCACATCTCGGAAGAGACTAACGTCGTATGCAGCCGCTATGACGGTCAGAAGACTATGAACTACTGGCTGCTTGTTTTCATTGTCGGTCCGCTCACTCTCGGCATAGGCTATCTCGTCTGGCACCACAAGCTCTGCGCGAGAATAGGCAGCGAACTCACCCGCCGCGGACTTGACTGCAAGTTCGGCGCAGGCGACTACTGGGGCTGGAATATCCTCGGCACACTCATCATTGTCGGTCCGTTCATATTCTGTTATAAGCTCTTCAAGGCAATGAACACTCTCAACGCAGACTTCAATTCAAAAGGTTGAGAATAAACGACTCATCAAAAACCGTTTGTTTTCACCTTATTTTAGTATATTTATAAACAGTTTAAAGGGGGTAAGATTGCATTGTACTGTCCGGAATGCGGAAAAAGCAATCCCGAAGGAGCAAAGAACTGTCAATACTGCAATGCAGAGCTTATAGAAACAACGGGCAGCAATTCCAAGCTGCCGAGCAGCATCGAAGAATATGCTCGTAAAGCAAAAAGTGTTGACATTTCAAACATAAAATCCACCGTTAAAAATGTAGGTGCGCACGCCAAAAAGAAGCGTAAAATCATTATTCCCGTGTCGATTTTAACAGTCGTTTTGGTTGCCGCAATTGCCATCATCGGGTATATAAGCTCTCCTAAATGGGTTGTTAATTCATATGTCAAAAATCTTATAGCCGGAGATTTTGACTCGCTTTATAACGACATAGCCATGCCGGAAAGTGATTTTCTTACAAAAGAGCAGTTTAAAAAAGCAATGGAAGAAAAAGGCTCATATATAGGCGGTCTGTCTGTAGCATCGAATTTCACTGTGGAAGAAGCAGATTCCTTTGGCACCCAAACTGATAAATACTTCAAAAACTACAATGTGGAATTTTTGTCCAATGTAACCGGAACGGTAATAAACTCTTTTGGGGTCACCGCTGCGAAGCAGGACAAGAACTCTCTTCTTTTCTTCCCCCGCTACAAAGTAGCGCTGGACGGGCTGGTGTGCTCGAATATAACCATCCAACTCGATGCCCCTTCCGGATGCAGCGTCGAGATCGACGGTATCGCCTTGAAAGATCCTACCATTCAGGACTCCGAAGATAAGGTCGCAATCTATACGGTTGATGCCATCTTCAGCGGCGAACATAAAATCACGGTCACAGGCGACCTTATAAACGCTTTTGAGAAGGAAATTAATATAAGTCGAAGCGATGATACGATAAATATAGGAGAATATGATTCGTTTTATCTGCGCAGCACTGCGGCGAACAACATTATCGACATTGCCGCCGGTGATCTTCAGTCTATGTACAATACAGCCATTGCCGGAAAGTCGCTGAGTGACAGCGAGGTATCTCTGGCAAGCGACAACCGCAACATCTCAGAAAAATACAACAACTTGGTCTCGTATGCAAAGAAGGACAACGGAGAGGGTCTGAAATCCATTACATTTTCCAATTTCAGGAACAAGACATTGACCAATACCCCCGAAATAGAAATGTATAGCAATGATATTTGCCGCGTAAGACTCGTATATGATTATTCATATGTAAAAATCGAAGATGAATATGACGGGCTTACCGAAATTTCTTCCCAAGATCATTCCTCCGACACTTTCATGGAGTATGCATATGAAAACGGAAGCTGGAAACTCAGGGACATGGACTATTACATGCCAAGCTATTATTACAACTAAAGGAGAATAAAGATTATGGCAAAGTTTTGCACCAAATGCGGAAAACCGCTCGATGAGTGCACCTGCGAGAAAAGCGCCGTCGGTAGCGCATCTTTCTTCGCCTCATTAAAAAACCGAATGGGAATCGGCGAGCCCGAGATAAACAATGCACCTTTATACGAAAAAGGTATGCAGATCGTTCCCGACAATATATCCGCAAATGATGGCGAAATACCGATAAAGCAGTATAATGTTGCAACCCTTAGAAACCGTTTTCTCGGAATAACAATAAGCAAAGCAATCGGCAGACTGCAAATAACGAACAAAAGAGTAATTTTCAGAGCCGCCGGAAGATGCCTGCGCGGCAGAACTACCATTCAGCAGGAATTTTCTATCGACGAAATAGCCGGTGCCGATGTCAGGAGAGAATACTCATTCACTTTCTGGGATATCCTTATCGGCATTATTATTTGGGCTGTCGGCGGTTTTATCGGGCTTACTGCCCTGGGCATTTTCCCGAATTCCGGATCGAGCGGCGCAATTGCATTTTTCAACTTTTTATTCGGCACCGCGGCACTGCTTCCGTTCTTCCTGCTGCATCAGAAGTTCGGTATTAAGCTGCTCGCTCTCGGAGCTTCATCCGGATTTTACATCGCCCCAACCTCTGCCAATCCGTTCAGTCACTATGCAAGCGTCGACTTTTTCTTTTTCTTTGCTGCCATCAGTATCATCATCTCTCTGATATGTCTGGTTATATTTGCTATAAAGCCAAATCTCGTTTTGACAATCAAAACGAAGTCATCATCAGAGGCAATAGATATCCAGAAGAAAAACAGCGTTCTTCCCGGATTCGGTGCTTCAAAGGAGGAGCATACCGGGTATGCAGAAGTTCTGCCTGCGGAGAATGTTGAAGTCGCAATCAAAGAAGTCTGCGCGATTATTTCCGACGTTCAGCGACTCGGCGATTTTGGAATAGAGAAGTGGAAAAGCTGACGGTTCGTGACAAGTAAAAAATAAGGCTACGGATCTGCGGCACATATTTATACAGTGCGGCGGATCCGTATTTCCATATTGAAGCCATAACGAGGAGGTATATCATGTTGACCTTATCCGACGAGTATATCGAAAAATTAAAAAATAAGATTGCCGCTCTTGATCCGGGAAATGATATTTTGAACTATAGAGCTCTTCAATCTGTATTAAGGTTTGATTCGCGGCTTGAGGATACCATAAAAGAATGGATCGATGGAAATGACAATGCGGATTATGTCCTTCGCGGAATGCTCGGCATACAGGAAGTCATGTCCAGATTGGATTTTCCCTTTCTTACAGCGTGCGGCATTATCAGTGCCTGCATGGATTTAGATGCAGAAAAAATCAAATATCGCAAAGAACACCTTGAAGATATTTATGCATTGGAATAAGGAGCAAAGATATGAATCAGATTCTTGCACCTTATGAACCGATAATAGGTGAATCGGGAAATGTAAATATCAACAGAAGCAACTTTTGGGGAGCCTTTAATCAGGGAACATGGGAACAGCTTTCATCAAATCAGCGAGTTGATGCGCTTCAGCAGCTTGAAAATTGGTCGTCGCGTCGGCTTGGCAGAGAACCGGTTCCCTTATCACCCGATCCCCAATTAGAAGGAACTTCAACCAACGGGGAATATCATCCAGGCAGCAAAAGTATTTCTATAGACCCGTCTCTCATAGAGCGTAACGACCCTTTTCAAGCAATGGCGACAACGCTTCATGAAGGCCGTCACGCCTATCAGCATCAGGTATCCAACGGACTCGAAACCTACAAAAACTTCGACCCGGTCGATGGCATGACGGCGAATCAAAACAGAGGGATTTGGCACGCAAATATGCGCGCCGACGGTTATTATTCAAAGGAAAGAGGGCACACCTTCTCCCAATACAGATATCAGCCCATAGAAGCGGACGCAAACAACTATTCTGACAGAATAATGCAGGAGCTGGGGGAGAGATACGGCAACAACGAGCACTATAACCAATGGATGCATGACAGGCTCAATAAAAATGCCGAAAACATGGCGGACGCCAGAAAAGAATTTGGGCTCGGCAATAACGAAAGTCCCGAAGAATACATGAAGAACCAAGTCATCGAAGACATGGCCAAGCGTCTGGAAGCAAAAAAGGGTTTTGATAACGGCAAGGCATTTAACACCTTTAAAGAGAGTTCTCCACAAAAGGATGCTTTTATTAATTCACTGAAGGTGCCTCAAAATCAAGATGAGGTCAGAGAGTGTAATCGCAACCACGGTGTCCCAGATATTCCGTCTCAACGGTCTAAAGGCGGATTTGAAAGGGAACGCGGATCAAATGATCCTCGTTGGAACGAACCGGAAAACGATGATCACGGTAAAGGAGAGACCCCAAAAGAGGACGAGCCCTCAGAGGGAAATAAAACCACCAAGGGCGATACCCCTTCTAAAGACGGCACATCCACCGAAAAGAGTGTGCCTTCCGAGGGCAATGAACAATCCAAGTTGAGCGAACCTTCCGAGGAGGAGAATGAACCTTCTGAGGAAAACGAACCTTCCGAAGGGAACGAACCCTCTGAGGAAAGTGAACCTTCCGAGGGGAACGAACCCTCTGAGGAAAGTGAACCTTCCGAGGGAAACGAGCCCGCCGAGGAAAACGAGCCTTCCGAAGGGAATGAACCCTCTAAGAAGAATGAGCCCTCCGAAGAGAACGAACCCTCCAAGGAGAATGAGCCTTCCGAAGAAAA
>DJQG01000145.1:4993-5137 GCA_002438685.1 Ruminococcaceae bacterium UBA6392
AACCTGCCGAGGAAAACGAGCCCTCTGAGGAAAGTGACCCTTCCGAGGGAAATGAGCCATCCGAAGGGAATGAGCCCTCCGAAGAGAACGAACCCTCCAAGGAGAATGAGCCTTCCGAAGAAAATGAGCCTTCCGAAGAAAACG
>DJQG01000145.1:5214-10509 GCA_002438685.1 Ruminococcaceae bacterium UBA6392
AACCTGCCGAGGAAAACGAGCCGTACTATGGATACGGATATTAACAGAGGTGAAAAAACAAATGCAAAGAATAGAAGTTTTTGATGGAAACGAATTAAAAAAATTGCCTCCAAACAAAAGCGTAGGCAAGCCCATGTGCTGTTTTGAAGGATATTCCGACAACGGCACAGATATTTCCGTGCCAATCAGCGAAGCTTTGCTCAGTACACATTTTATGCTTCTCGGCGGGATTGGCACAGGAAAAACCAACACTTTCAATCAAATAATCCAACAGATTCGCGGCTCTTTTTCAGAAAATGACATTATGATTGTCTTCGACACCAAGGGAGACTTTTATAAAAAGTTTTATCGCCCGGGAGACATTGTAATAAGCAACGATTCAACCGCGACAGGTCCGTCTGGTCCGGATTATTGGAATATTTTCAACGAAATCGAAAACGATGAGCATATGGAAGAAAACATCGTTGAGATATCCAAAACTCTGTTTTACGAAAAAATCCGCAATACCAACACGCCGTTTTTTCCGAACGCCGCAAAGGATCTGTTTTCCGCTATCTTGACTCACTTCTCTGAAAGCGCAGATTTGAAAAGCAACAATGAAGAGCTCAGAAAATTCTTGGATCGCTCTCCTACCGCAGAAATACGGGAAATGCTCAAGCAGCACGAAAACCTGAAAGCCATGGTAAGCTATATCTTCGATGACCGCTCCCCACAGACTCAGGGCGTTATATCGGAGCTTCAGCAGCTTTCGCGTGAACTGTTTCTCGGAAATTTCAAAAAAGCCGGCACACTTTCAATGCGCGAGATAATACGCGCAAAAGGTGGAAAAGTTGTCTTTATCGAATACGATCTTGGTATCGGAAATATGCTTTCACCGATATACACTCTTCTTTTCGACCTCGCAATCAAAGAGGCGCTGTGCCGAAAGAAGAGCGAAGGAAATGTATTCTTTGTTACCGACGAGTTCAGTCTTTTGCCAAATCTTCAGCACATTGATGACGCCGTGAATTTCGGCCGCAGTCTTGGAATAAAATTCATGATCGGCATACAGAATATTGATCAGATATATGAGAATTACGGAGAATACAAAGCCCGTAGCCTGCTTTCCGGATTTTTGACATCCATATGTTTCAGAGTTAACGACCCGCAATCAAAGACATATGTCAGAGAACTTCACGGAGTCAACAGAAAAAAGGAAATCTACATGGCATCGGTTCAGGGAAGAGGAATTGTTGAAAATGTTCGCGATGCAAACGTGGTTGAGGATTGGGACATTGCACGATTGAAAACAGGTCAGGCGATCATCGGTCTGCCCGGCGAAGAGCCATTTTTGTTCCAATTTAAAAAGGCTTGATTTATTTTGAGGCAATAAAACTCAAAATGGGCATTGTAAAAGACTACAATGCCCATTTACTTTTCACCTTTTACAGCTTCTCTATCGCTTCAACAGCATCTTTTACATACTTGTCGCCGACAAGCTCTGCCGCGCCCTCGTCAACGAGCTTCGCGGTCTTTTCTTCCATCGGTATCCTGCCGAGCACGGGCACACCAAGCTCCTTGGCGGTCTCGTCGATGTGACTCTCGCCGAACACCTTTATCTGCCTGCCGCAGTCCGGGCAGAGAACATAGCTCATGTTCTCGACCAGTCCGAGCACGGGGATGTTCATCAGCTTTGCCATGTTGAAAGCCTTTTTGACTATCATCGTGACAAGATCCTGCGGTGTCGTGACGATAATTATTCCGTCAACGGGCAGGCTCTGGAAAACGGTCAGCGGCACATCGCCCGTTCCGGGAGGCATATCAACGAACATGTAGTCGACATCGCCCCAGACGACCTCAGACCAGAACTGCTGGATAACGCCGGCTATAACAGGGCCGCGCCAGACGACCGGCGCATCCTCTTTTTCGAGCAGGAGATTGACTGACATTATTTTTATTCCCGTCTTGCTCTCCATGGGCAGAAGTCCGCGCTCGTCGCCGACGGCGTTGCCGTGGAGACCGAACGATTTCGGGATAGACGGACCGGTGACATCGGCGTCCATTATAGCGGTCGCGTGTCCGCGCGCCTGCATGGCAGAGGCGAGCAGGCTCGTCACAAGGGACTTGCCGACGCCGCCCTTTCCGCTGACTACGCCGATAACTTTTTTAACATTGCTGAACTGACCGCACGCAACGCGCATGTCTTTTTCAGAACACTTTGATGAGCATGTTGAGCAGTCGTGGGTGCATCCTTCACTCATTTTAAAACTTCCTTTCGGTTATATATCTATAGTATATGTTATTTTGCTATAATCTTTTCAACGACCCAGAGTATGCCGTAGATAATTGGCTGATGGGCTATATATATCACAAGCGCGTGGCGCCCGAGGAAGCACAGAGCCTTTGAGCGCTGGCGATAAGTGAACGCGGGGAATCTGCCGCTCGCCGCATATACGCCGACGAATGTGCCGGTCAGGAACATAAACAGGTGCGGCAGCAGCGGGAAATAATCCGCCGAATGGAACGAGGAGTTGAAAAATCCGAGCGGCATGAAATAGTTGGTTCTGTAGAGCACGGCGGGCAGATCAAATGTCTTGAGTCCCGCTATGCCGACATAGCCCGCCGACACGCCGTAGGTGAAAATATATATTGCTATACATATTATAATGCCGACTATCGGATTTATCTTATCGAGTCCCGTGCGCAGCGCAGAGAAGATGAGCATCGACAACGAAAGCAGGTGGAGGATTCCGAAATATATCTCTGCGCCCTCGAAATGCATCATCGGCATAATAACAGCCGTCACAACAGTCAGCGCGAGCGCGACGCATAAAAGGCGCACGCCTCGTTTGGTGTTATTGTGGGACAGGCGCGAGGATATGCCCGATATGACTATAAACAGCGCCGCAAAAAACGGCTCTGCAGGAGTGAAGAAATCGAGCAGCTTCGTGCCGATCGCAATGTTGAAGAACTCGGACATGCTGTAAAACGCATGATAAAACACCATGCAGAACACGGCAAGCCCGCGAAGCTCGTCGAGCAGATATATTCTTTTCTTTCCGGCTGCCACAGCGCACCTCCCTGTATTCGGTAATGTATATTCTATCACAACCGCTCTATTTTGCAAGCCTTTCTTGACAACAGACGGGGTTTCGCCGTATAATTTTATAGTATGTCAATACGACTTCAAATAAAACGGCAAAGGATGAGCTCAGCATGAAAGACACCTATGAATCCCCGCTCAACTCCAGATACGCGAGCGACCGAATGAAATATATCTTCTCGCCGGACTTCAAATTCAGAACATGGCGCAGGCTCTGGATAGCTCTCGCGGAGAGCGAAAAGGAGCTCGGACTCAACATAACGGACGAGCAGATCGCGGAGCTCAAGGCGCACAAGGACGACATAAACTATGACGTCGCCGCCGCCCGCGAAAAGGAAGTCCGCCACGATGTCATGTCCCATGTTTACGCCTACGGCGTGCAGTGCCCGACCGCGAAGCCGATAATCCATCTCGGCGCGACCTCCTGCTACGTCGGCGACAACACCGATGTTATTATCATGCGCGAGGCGATGCTGCTCATCCGCAAGGAGCTTGTCAATCTGCTCAATGTCCTCGCGAAATTTGCCGTTGAATATAAAGACATGCCCTGCCTTGCATTCACCCACTTCCAGCCCGCTCAGCCCACGACAGTCGGCAAGCGCGCGGCGCTTTGGCTCAACGAATTCCTCATGGACTTTCAGAACCTCGAGTTCCAGCTCTCGCAGCTCAAATTACTTGGTTCAAAGGGCACGACCGGCACGCAGGCGTCGTTCATGGAGCTTTTTGACAACGACACCGACAAGGTCAAGGCTCTCGACAAGATGATAGCCGAGAAAATGGGCTTTGACAGCTGCTTCGCAGTCTCCGGTCAGACATATTCGAGAAAGCTCGACTATCAGATGCTGACAGTCCTCTGCGGCATAGCGATGTCGGCGACAAAGTTCTCAAATGACATTCGCCTGCTCCAGCACATGAAAGAGATAGAAGAGCCGTTCGAGAAGCATCAGATCGGCTCATCGGCGATGGCATATAAGCGCAACCCGATGAGAAGCGAGCGCATAGCCTCGCTCTCGCGATATATCATAGCGGACATACAGAACACGGCGATGACCTCCGGCGCTCAGTGGTTCGAGCGCACGCTCGACGACTCGGCAAACAAGCGTCTGAGCGTCCCTGAGGCGTTCCTCGCCGCCGACGCGGTGCTCGACCTGTGCATCAATGTTGCGGACGGACTCGTAGTATATCCGAAGATGATAGAGAAGCACCTGCTCGAAGAGCTGCCGTTCATGGCGACCGAAAACATCATGATGGAGGCGGTCAAGCGCGGCGGAGACAGGCAGGAGCTGCACGAAAAAATCCGAGTTCACTCGATGGACGCCGGCAGAGTCGTCAAGGTCGAGGGCGGCAAGAACGATCTGCTCGACAGGATAGCCGCGGACAGCGCATTCGGTGTAACGCGCGAGGAGCTTGAGGGCATAATGAAGCCCGAAAACTTTGTCGGCCGCGCTCCGCAGCAGACCCAGGAATTCGTGGACAACGAGATTCAGCCGATACTCGACAAATACTCCGACCTGCTCGGACTCGATGTTGAAATAAAGGTGTAAAAATGGAAAAGCTAAAGGCAATATTCAAAAAGATAGTCAACAAAGAAACGATACTCTATGTCGTCTTCGGCGTGCTGACGACGCTCGTCAACTTCGTCGCGTTCAAGCTGTTCACGATGGTATTCGACAAACTCGTATCATCTCAGCTCGGCGTTCACATCTCGAACGTCCTCGCTTGGATATTCGCGGTCGCGTTCGCCTATGTCACGAACAAGCTGTTCGTCTTCGAGAGCAAGAGCTGGGAGGGCAAGGTACTCGCGAAGGAGATCCCGTCATTCGTCGCGGCGAGACTCTTCTCCCTCGGCGTTGAGGAACTCGGACTCATTATCTTCGTAAACTTCCTGCACTTCGACAGCAGGGTTTTCCACATCCCGCTGATAAACTTCGACCTCAGCGGCGAAATGACCGCCAAGATAATCCTCGCAGTCGTCGTGGTCATCCTCAACTACTTCTTCAGCAAACTCATTATCTTCAAAAAGAAGAAAGCCCCCGAGCAGGAAAAGGCAGAATAAAGCAAAAAGCAGCAGCACAAATCTCTCGCCAGGCACACGGCGGGAGATTTTTTCGGCAAATCCGAACTTTTTATGTAAAAAGGCTTGCAATTTCTGAAAAAGTGTGTATAATATAATAACGCACTGAGGAACAGAATATATCGCGGAGTAGAGCAGT
>DJQG01000095.1:0-3227 GCA_002438685.1 Ruminococcaceae bacterium UBA6392
ATTTTCAGATCTTAAAGTGTTAACAATCATCCCGAACATTTTGTTCACTATCTGGGCTTGACAGAGGTCGCCGCACCCTACAAATGCGTGCCGATAAAATTGTGATAATTTCGCGGGCGGATGATATCCGCCCCTACACGATTGTGCTGATTTGCAACCTTGCAACAACACAAAAACCGACCCATGATAATCACAGGTCGGTTTAATGTTTATAAAATCTCCGCTAAAGGTACGGCGGAAATATTGAGTTTTACTTACTTTCTGCTGACGCCGAGAGTCATCTTCTCGCCGTTGATGTTCCACTCCTTGGAGCTGTCGCCGCCGAGGGAATAGACTATCTCATCCGCGAGGACATCGTGCTTTATGGACTCAGCGTTCTTCTTGATGATACCGTTGAGCTTTTCATTCTCGCCGGTGTAGAGAACGATCTTGTCCATAACATCGAAGTCGGCCTCTTTGCGCATGGTCTGGATCTTCGAGATTATCTCTCTGACGAAGCCCTCCTCGATAAGCTCGGGGGTGAGGTTCGTGTCGATAGCGACGGTGATGCCGTAATCGGAGACTGCGAAGCTGCCCTCTTTCTGGACGGAGTCTATGAGCAGGTCGTCAACGCCAAGCTCTATCTCGTTGCCGTCGACGCTGAACTTCAGCGCGCCGTTCTCGTCAAGCTCCTTCTTTGCGGCGGAGCCGTCGAGGGAGGCGAGATGCTCTTTTATCTTGCCGAGGAATCTGCCGTATTTCGGACCGACGGTCTTGAGCTGCGGCTTGAAGCTGTAGCTGACGAAATCCGCCTCGCCGTCAACGAATTCGAGTTTCTTGACATTGAGCTCGTCTCTGATTATCTCTGCATACTCGCCGCCGAGAGCCTCGTCCGCGCGGACAAACATCTTACCAAGCGGCTGACGGTTCTTGATGTTCGCGCCGTTTCTTGCGGCACGACCGAGCACGACTATATTGAGCGCCTCGTTCATTCTCTCCTCAAGAGCCTTGTCAACATATGCTGCATCCGCAACGGGATAATCGCACAGGTGGACGCTCTCGGGAGCGGACTTGTCGATACTGCACACGAGGTTGCGGTAGATATCCTCGGTCATGAACGGGATCATCGGAGCGGCAAGCTTCGAGACGGTGACGAGCGCGGTGTAGAGAGTCATATAGGCATCTATCTTGTCCTGGCTCATGCCCTGCGCCCAGAAGCGCTCGCGGCAGCGGCGGACATACCAGTTGCTCATCTCGTCGACGAAGTTCTGAAGCGCACGCGCCGCCTCGGGGATGCAATAATCCGCAAGGTAATTGTCAACGGTGGTTATAAGAGTATTGAGTCTCGAGAGCAGCCATCTGTCCATGGTCGGCAGCTCCTCAGCCTTGCGAAGCTCATGCTTCGTGGCGTCGAACTCGTCTATATTTGCATAGAGCACGAAGAAAGCATAGATGTTCCAGAGCGTGCCCATGAACTTGCGCTGACCCTCGATAACAGCCTTGCCGTGGAAGCGGTTGGGCAGCCAGGGAGCGGAGTTTGTGTAGAAATACCAGCGGACTGCGTCTGCGCCGTAGGCGTTGAGCGCGTCGAACGGGTCGACGGCGTTGCCCTTGGACTTCGACATCTTCTGTCCGTTCTCATCCTGAACGTGGCCGAGAACAAGGACATTTTCATAGGGCGATCTGTTGAACAGCAGGGTCGAAATGGCGAGCAGCGAATAGAACCAGCCTCTCGTCTGATCGACAGCCTCGGAGATAAACTGCGCCGGGAATTGCTGCTTGAACAGGTCGTGATTTTCAAACGGATAGTGGTGCTGCGCGAAAGGCATCGAGCCGGAGTCGAACCAGCAGTCGATAACCTCGGGCACACGGTGCATCTCGCCGCCGCACTTCGGGCACTTTATTGTAACAGCGTCGATATAAGGGCGGTGCAGCTCGATATCGTCCGGGCAGTTTGAGGACATGCTCTTGAGCTCTTCGATAGAGCCTATCGAATGTCTGTGACCGCACTCGCATTCCCAGACGTTGAGCGGAGTTCCCCAGTAGCGGTTACGGCTGATGCTCCAATCCTGGACATTCTCTATCCAGTCGCCGAAGCGTCCCTTGCCGATGCTCTCGGGGATCCAGTTGACGGTGTTGTTGTTGCGGACAAGGTCGTCCCTGACTGCGGTCATCTTTATGAACCACGAATCTCTTGCATAGTAGATAAGGGGCGTGTCGCAGCGCCAGCAGTGGGGGTAGCTGTGCTCAAACACGGGAGCGGAGAAGAGAAGTCCGCGCTTGTCGAGGTCAACAAGCACATCTTTGTCCGCGTCCTTGCAGAACTTGCCAGCCCACGGGGTGCTCTTGTCCATGCAGCCGGCGGCGTCGACGAGCTGAACGAACGGAAGATCGTAGTTCTTGCCGACGTTTGCGTCATCCTCACCGAATGCCGGTGCGATATGGACTATACCGGTGCCGTCCGTCAGAGTTACATAACCGTCGCAGGTGACATACCAGCCTTTTTTGCCGTCCTTCGACTTTGTGCATTCGAACAGCGGCTCATACTCTCTGTATTCAAGCTCCTTGCCCTTGAAGGTAGCGAGAGTCTCGACCCCCTCGGGGAAGAACTTCTCGACGAGTGCCTGCGCCATATAATATACGGTGCCGTCCTCGACCTTTATCTTTACATAGTCCTCTGCGGGGTTGACGCAGAGCGCGACGTTCGAGGGCAGAGTCCACGGAGTTGTCGTCCATGCGAGGAAATATGCGTCCTCGTCCTTTGCCTTGAACTTGACGACCGCGGAGCGCTCCTTGACGTCTTTATAGCCCTGAGCGACCTCCTGCGAAGAGAGCGGAGTGCCGCAGCGCGGGCAATAGGGCACTATCTTGAAGCCCTTGTAGAGCAGACCCTTGTCCCAGATCTGCTTGAGCGCCCACCACTCGGACTCAATGAACGAGTTGTGATAGGTGACATAGGGGTGCTCCATGTCCGCCCAGAAGCCGACCTTGCCGGAGAAATCCTCCCACATGCTCTTGTATTTCCAGACGCTCTCCTTACACTTCTTGATGAAGGGCTCGAGACCGTATTCCTCTATCCCCTGCTTGCCCTCGATGCCGAGCTGCTTCTCGACCTCGATCTCAACGGGCAGGCCGTGGGTATCCCAGCCCGCCTTTCGGGGCACCATATAGCCCTTCATGGTCTTGTAGCGCGGGATCATGTCTTTTATAACTCTCGTCAGCACGTGACCGATATGCGGCTTGCCGTT
>DJQG01000095.1:3327-3448 GCA_002438685.1 Ruminococcaceae bacterium UBA6392
TTCTCGTTCCAGAAATCGAGCACCTTCTTCTCGCGGTTGACGAACTCAAAATTCGTCGATACCTTGTCGTACATAATAGCTATCCATCCTTTCAGGGAATCGCGGCTGATAACAAAAAAGG
>DJQG01000014.1:0-4523 GCA_002438685.1 Ruminococcaceae bacterium UBA6392
AGACCTGCGCCTGCGAGATGCCTATCTCCCCTGCCACTTCCATCTGGGTTTTTCCTTTCAGAAAGCGCAGATAAAGTATTTTCTTCTCCCGCTCCGGCAGATTTTCGACCGACTCGCGAAAGATTATCTCATCGAGCCAGCTCCCGTCGTCACCGCTGTCGCCGAGCTGATCCATGACATATATCGTGTCGCCGCCGTCCGAGAACACGGGCTCATAGAGCGAGACGGGCTCGACAATCGCTTCGAGGGCTAAAACTATCTCCTCTTTTTTCATGTTCATCGCTTTCGCTATCTCTTCGACCGTCGGGTCGCGCCCAAGCTTTGCGACGAGCTTCTCTTTCTCCTGCATCGCGTGATAGGCGACATCTCTTATAGACCGACTGACGCGCATCGAGTTGTTGTCACGCAGATAGCGGCGTATCTCGCCGATTATCATCGGTACGGCATAGGTCGAAAAGCGGACATTCTGATTTATATCAAAGTTATCTATAGCTTTTATAAGCCCGATGCACCCGACTTGGAAGAGATCGTCGGGGTTCTCTCCCCTGTTTGTAAACCGCTGGACAACGCTCAGAACAAGGCGAAGATTCCCGTTTATAAGCTCGTCCCGCGCCGACTTGTCCCCCGAGTGCATACGGCGCAGAAGCTCCGTCTTTTCTTTTTCTTTGAGCACCTTCAGCTTCGATGTATTCACTCCGCAGATCTCGACCCTGTTGTACTGCATTCCGCCGCCTCCCACTTTGCTCGCGCTATAAAAAATTATTCCCATATAGCGCGCTCTTAATACCGCGGAGAAAAATTTTTGAACTGAGATTGACACGGCGGCGGCGGGCGTGTTACCATTTATCCGGAATGAAAAATATTGAAGGAGGCACACTATGCGATTCGGAACCTGCGTCGGATTTGACAAGCTCGAATCAGCCGCGAAGCTCGGATATGACTATCTCGAGAGCAACTTAGGATGTATAAAAAGTCTCAGCGAACAGGAACTGGAAGAGACAAAAGCAACGCTTGACGGCTACGGTGCAAAGCTTGAGGCGGCGAACTGCTTTTTCCCCGGGGAGATACACCTCGCCGGAGAGGATGCGGACATTGAAACTATAAGAGACTACACGCGCCGCGCGTTTGACAACGCGGTGTTTCTCGGTGTAAAAACCTGCGTGCTCGGAAGCGGGCGTTCGCGCAGCGTGCCGGACGGATTCGACAGAGAAAATGGGCTCGAACAAATATATTCGGCTCTGAGAGTTATAGACGACGAAGCGGGCGAACACGGGATAAGAGTTGCTATTGAGCCGCTGAACAGGCTCGAAACGAATGTGTTTACGACAGTCCGCGAGAGTGTTGACACCTGCCGCGCTCTTGGGCTCAAAAATATATTTGTCCTCGCCGACATATATCATATGGTCATGGAAAATGAGGACTTCGGCGCACTTCGGTATGCGGGAGACAAGTTGATACATATACACTTCTCGAACCCGACCGCAACTGATTCGCAGAACGGCGGCACAATGAAACGCATCTTCCCCGCAGAGGGCGACGGGTATAATTATGCGCCGTTCGTAGAAGCCGTAAAGGAAGCCGGATACGGCGGAAGAATGAGCATTGAAGCCAACTGCATCAACTTTGAAGCCGAAGCGGCAGAGGGGCTGAAAATGATGAAGAAGCTTTTTAAGTGAGGGCAAAATGAGATACGAGTATAAAAGTATTAAAATTTTCGCGCAGGGCGGTGAGGCACCCAAAGCCGCAGAGATACTGCGCGGCGAAATAGAATCGCGAACGGGAGTTATGCCGAAAATGACCGACTTTGAAGAGGCGGACATATCTCTTATCACCGACCCGAACGGTCTGCGCGACGGATATAAAATAGAGCAGAGCGGCAGCCGCCTTGTTTTCAGGGCGCAGGGCATACGCGGGCTGATATTCGCCATCGGCATGTTCCTGAGAAAGATTGAAGTCTCGGGCGAAAAAATCACGCTCATACAGGATATCGGCGGAGAATACAAACCCAACAAGCGCATAAGGGGTCACCAGCTCGGCTACCGCACAACGCCCAACAGCTACGACGCATGGGATCTGGAGGACTACCGCAGATATTATCTCGACCTGATGTTCTTCGGCTGCAACACGGTTGAGCACATTCCGTATGACGGGCTCGGAGCGCAGCAGAACAGGCTGATGAAATATGACCCGCAGGACTTTCTCGTTGAAGCTTCAAGAATCGCGGACGAATACGATCTCGATGTATCGCTCTGGTACCCGAACGACCGCGAGAGCCTCGAGGACGCCGAGAGACGGCGCAGGCGCGTTTTCGAGCGCACGCCGAGGATAAATGTGATGTTTCCGCCCGGAGGCGACCCCGGCGACTATGACGCGGATGAATTTATAAGCCGCTGCCGCGATTTTTCGCGCCTGCTCAAGGAATATCATCCGAACGCCGAGATGTGGCCGTCCGCTCAGCAGCCGCACTCGATACCGAACTGGGGCGAAAAGCTCATAAGCGAACTGCAAAAGCTGCCCGATGAAATCGACGGCATTATAACGGGTCCGAACCACGCGTTTGAAATGGATGAGCTGCGCCGCAGAGTGCCCGCAAAATATCCGATAAGATTCTATCCCGACATAACACACAACGTGCGCTGCGAATACCCGGTTCACTTTGACCGAGACGACTGGCACTATGCGCTCGCCGCGGGACTCAGCCGCGAATGCACGAATCCCCGCCCCTGCGAATACAGGGAGATTCACCGCCTCACGCGCAGATATGTTGTCGGCAGTGTCTCATATTCCGAGGGCATAACGGACGATGTCAACAAATGCGTTTGGAGCGACATGGATTTCTTCCCCGATGTCGATGTCCGCGATTCGCTCGAGGACTATTCGCGCCTGTATTTTCCCTCTCTGCCGGCAAGCGAGGTTGCGGACAGGATACTCGGGCTTGAACTGAATTGGCAGACAGACCCGGCGGAAAATCCCGGCATTGACGACAATCTCAAAGGTTGGGAGTCGCTCGCCGAAAGATACCCCGATGCCGTGAAACTTTGGCGATTCAACCAGTGTCTGTTCCGCGCAAAGTGCGACGCATATTTAAGACACAAGCGGATAATCGAACTCAGAGCTATAAAAGAAGCGAAGCGCGAAATTCTCGCAGGCAGGCTCGCGAGTGCAAAGAATATACTCGAAAATGCCGAGGACGGGCGTGAAAAGGCACTTCGCGCGGACATAGAGCGCATTGCAGGAGAGCTTTTTGAGCAGATAGGCTTGCAGACGGATGTTGAGCGTTACTGTGCCAACAGCTGGGAGCGCGGCGCAGTGCTCGAAACGATCGACCTGCCGAACACCGACCGCGCATGGCTTATGGGTCGGCTCAAAAATGCCGAATCAATGCCCGATGACGAGGCTAAAAAATACATGATTCGCAGCGTCAGGCGCAACGAGGTCGAGAGCGACGAATATTATTTCTCGGTCGCGGAGCACGGCTTCGGAGTGCTCGGCTGCGAGCAAGTTGTCGGCCCCGAGGGCATATACATGAACTTCCAGGGCGACCGCCCCGACGTCAACAACGGCAGTCTCCCGACCTGCCTTTTCAAAGTCTACGACAACCAGTCGTTCAGGTGCAAGCTGGGCGGATTCAGATATGACACCGACTACGAGCTGAAAGTCACCTATCATCAGAAAAAAGATGAGAGCATCGACGACCTGACGATAAAAGCCAACGGAGCGATTGTATACAAAGGCGGTCAGTTTGGCGAAGAGGACGAAGAATTCAACCGCGAGATGCTCCCCGACGGCTTTGTCTGCGCGGTATATCAGCTGCCGAAAGATGTGTTTGTCAACGGGTGCGTTGAAATTGAGATATTTGAAGAGCACGCGGGAGTTATGATAAGCGAGCTGCGAATAGTTAAGAAAAAATAAAGATATGCACTGTGGAAATCCGCAGTGCATATCTTTTACAGCTCCGACGGATTGAATTGGCAGAGCAAATATGTTATTATATATATGTATAACAAACGGAGGTCTCAAATGGAAGCTGTTGCAACTCCCCTCGCTGGAAAGCCGCTTTTCAGCAACAAAGCACTCAAAAAATTGATATTCCCGCTTGTCATCGAGCAGTTTCTCGCGATATCCGTCGGATTCTGCGACACGGTCATGATATCCGGTCTCGGCGACGCCGCAATTTCCGGCGTTTCGCTCGTCGATATGATAATGACGCTGATGATAAACGTCTTTGCCGCGCTCGCGACCGGCGGCGCAGTTGTTGCGGCACAGTTCATCGGCGCAAAAAGAGCAAAAGACGCGCGAAACAGCGCATCTCAGCTGATATTTGTTTCGTTTTTGATTTCGCTCGTGCTCATGGCGCTGACCCTTGTTTTCAAGGCGCAGCTGCTCCGCCTCTTTTTCAGCACGCTTGACGAGGGCGTCATGCAGTCGGCGCTGACATATTTCTGGATTTCCGCGCTGTCGTTCCCGTTCCTCGCGGTCTATAACTGCTGCGCGGCGCTCTTCCGCGCAATGGGCAATTCTAA
>DJQG01000014.1:4699-12326 GCA_002438685.1 Ruminococcaceae bacterium UBA6392
GATCACCCGATATACATATCGTTCAAAGAAAAATTCAAGCCCGACTTCGGGCTGATAAAAAAAATACTGACGATAGGCGTTCCGGGCAGCATTGAAAGCAGTCTGTTCCATGTCGGACGCATACTCGTTGTCAGCATCATAACCTCGTTCGGAACGGTTCAGATAGCCGCGAATGCGGTCGCGAACAACCTCGACGGAATCGGCTGCATACCCGGTCAGGCGATGGGACTCGCGATGATAACAGTCATTGGTCAGTGCGTCGGTCTGGGCAGCGAGGAGCAGATAAGACTGCACACGAAGAAGCTGATGAAGCTGACCTATCTCATGTCGGCGATATGGAACGCGATAATCCTCGCCACACTCCCGCTGACGCTCAAGATGTATAACATCTCGCCCGACGCATATTCGCTCGCATTAAAGCTCATCATCATCCACAACGGCTGCGCGATTCTCATTTGGCCCGCATCGTTCACGATGCCGAACGTTCTCAAGGCGGCGAACGACGTCAAATTCACGATGTGCATCGCGCTGTTTTCGATGTTCACTTTCCGACTGCTTCTGAGCTACATAATCGGACTCAAGCTCGGCATGGGCGCTATCGGCGTCTGGATAGCAATGATAGTCGACTGGGTGTTCCGCGCGATTGCGTTCTGCCTGCGATATAAGGGCAAACGTTGGCTGAGCTACAGCATCTACAAAAAAGATAAAAAGACGGTAAAAGCAGAATAAATCTGACCCCGCAGTTGTCGAGACTGCGGGGTTTCTGTATCACGGCATAAAAAACGAGGCAGTCTTTCGACTGCCTCACTTTTTGTTTAATTATTTATTGCCGGTCATCTTTGCGATTTCTTCAGCGTAGTTCTCCTCTTTCTTCTGGAGACCCTCGCCCTTCGCATAACGGACGAAGCCGGTAGCCTTTATCGAAGCACCGAGTTCCTTGGCAACCTTGTCAATATACTTGGCAACGTTGAGGTCGCCGTCCTTGACAAACTGCTGATCAAGCAGGCAGCTCTCCTTGCAGAACTTTGCGATCTTGCCGTTGATGATGCCCTCGATAACCTTCTCGGGCTTGTTTGCCATCTTGGGATCCTCTTTGATCTGAGCAAGGTTGATGCTTTTCTCATGCTCGATGACGTCTGCGGGGACTTCATCGCGGCAGAGGTAAAGCGGGCTCATAGCGGCGATCTGCATTGCAACATCCTTGCCCATGACCTTGAACTCCGGCTTTGCAGCGGTAGCGTCATCGGTATCAAAGAAAACCATAACGCCGACGGAGCCGCCCATGTGGACATAAGTGGAAACGATGCCCTCATGTCTGACGAAACGGCGGATCTTGAGGTTCTCGCCGATAGCGAGAACCTTGTCCTGAAGGTTCTCCTGAACGGTTCTGTCAGAGCCTGCAAGCTTGACGTTAAGAAGAGCGTCAACATCTGCGGGATTCTCTGCAACTATGGTCTTTGCTATATCAAGCACAAATGCCTGGAAAACGTCGTTCTTTGCAACGAAATCGGTCTCGGAGTTGACTTCGACAACAACGCCGACCTTCTTCTCCTCGTCATTGTAAGCGAGGACTGCGCCCTCGGCAGCAATTCTCGAGGACTTCTTCGTTGCGGCGGCAAGACCCTTCTCGCGAAGGAAGTCGATTGCCTTATCCATATCGCCGTCGGATGCCTGGAGAGCCTTTTTGCAGTCCATCATGCCGACGCCGGTCTTCTCTCTGAGTGCCTGTACATCTTTAGCAGTGAAGCTCATTATTTATCCTCCTCTGTCTCTGCGGTCTCGGCAGCCTCTGCGTCGCCCTGCTCGCCCTGTCTGCCCTCGATGACAGCGTCTGCCATTGCGGCGGAGATAAGACGGACAGCGCGGATAGCGTCGTCGTTGCCGGGGATAACATAGTCTACTTCATCGGGATCGCAGTTTGTGTCGACGATAGCGATGATCGGAATACCAAGCTTGTGAGCCTCGAGAACAGCGATCTTCTCCTTGCGGGGATCGACGATGAACATAGCAGCGGGCTGCTTCTTCATCTTGGAGATACCGCCCATGAACTTCTCAAGCTTCTCTATCTCAAGCTGGAGCTTGATAACTTCCTTCTTGGGAAGCATATCGAAAGTTCCGTCAGCCTCCATGGTCTTGAGCTGCTCAAGTCTCTTTATACGGCGCTGAATGGTGTTGAAGTTGGTGAGCATACCGCCGAGCCAACGGGCGTTGACATAAGGCATACCGCAGCGCTCAGCCTCTTCGCGGATAGAATCCTGAGCCTGCTTCTTCGTGCCGACGAAAAGGATCTCCTTACCGTCTGCAGCGATATCGCGGACTGCCATATAGGCATCCTCAAGCTTCTTGACCGTCTTCTGAAGGTCGATGATGTAAATACCGTTGCGCTCCGTGAAAATATAGGGAGCCATTTTGGGGTTCCATCTTCTAGTCTGATGACCGAAGTGCACACCTGCTTCAAGCAGCTGCTTCATTGATACTACTGACATTTGTTTTTCCTCCTTTGGTTTTTCCTCCGCGAAACAGGGCGGCCGCAACGGCGAAAATTCACCGCACCGGGCGACTTCCTAAAGCTTCGCGTGCGTAATGCTCGGATATTATATCACAGCAAGATATAAAAATCAAGAGTTTTTTAATCCATTTCAGCTTTTCTCTCAGTGTAGGCGGCTCGGGTTCTATTCCTGCACCATACCGACATTCGAGCAATTGGTGCTGACCGAGCTTCTGAACAGCGGCGACTTCGAGCGGCACATAAGCAGAGTCAGGCGTGCAAAGCGCAGAGAGCTGAATAAGACATAAAAAATCGGCGGCAAGGTCAATCCCCTGCCGCCGTTCGTTTTTATTTATTATTTGTCTTTTATCTTCAACATCGCGCGCATGGCGTTGAGCACGGCGAGGATAAGAACTCCGACATCGCCGAAGACCGCTATCCACATATCCACGATACCAAATGCGCTGAGCACGAGGATAATCACCTTGACCGCAAGCGCGATCCAGATATTCTCGTTGACGATGCGCATGGTCTTTCTGGCTATCTTTATCGCCGTCGGGAGCTTTGAAATCTTATCATCCATGAGAACGATATCCGCCGACTCAATCGCGGCGTCGCTGCCCATTGCGCCCATTGCGATGCCTACATCGGCTCTTGTGAGCACGGGTGCGTCGTTGATGCCGTCGCCGACGAACGCTACTTTGTTGCCCTCGCCGAGCAGTTCTTCAACGCGCTCGACCTTCTGCGACGGAAGCAGTTTCGCGTGAACTGCGCTGAGTCCGAGCTGCTTGCCGACCGCTTCGGCGACGCGCTCATTGTCGCCCGTGAGCATAACGGTGTTCTTGATACCGAGCTCCTTGAGCTTCGCTATCGCGTCTGCGGAGTCGGGCTTTATCTCATCGTTGATAACGATATGTCCGAGATACTGCGCGCCCTCGCTGATATGGATAACAGTTCCCGCCATATGGCACTCATGCCACTTGGCGCCTGCCATGTCCATGAGTTTGCCGTTGCCGACAAAATAAGTCTTGCCGTCGATAACAGCCTCAAGGCCCATGCCTGCGTGCTCGGTTATCTTGCCGATACGGCTCTTGTCTATATGCCCCTTATGCGCCGCGACTATCGACTCGCCGACCGGGTGAGTTGAATAGCTCTCCGCCGCGGCGGCGACATCGAGAAGATGCGCCTCGGTGATATTTTCGGGATGAATGGCGTTGACCGCAAAAGTACCTTTCGTCAGCGTTCCGGTCTTGTCTAACACGACAGTGTCGATCTTTGAAAGGGTCTCCATATAGTTGGCGCCCTTTATGAGTATGCCGTCACGCGAAGCTCCGCCGATGCCGCCGAAGAATGACAGCGGGACGGAAACGACCAGCGCGCACGGGCACGAGACAACGAGGAAGGTAAGCGCGCGCTCGATCCATGTGCTCCAGAGGCTCCATGTGCTGTGAGTGCCCATGAGCATGGTGAAAAGCGGCGGTATAATCGCGAGCACAACGGCGCCGATAACAACACAGGGAGTATACCAGCGCGAGAAGCGGGTGATGAAGTTCTCGGCTCTCGCCTTTTTCTCCGAGGAGTTTTCAACGAGTTCGAGAATCTTTGCGACCGTGCTCTCTTCAAAGCGGCTCTGAGTTCTGACATGGATAACGCCGGAAAGATTTATTGTTCCGCTCGTCACTCTGTCGCCGACCGTCTTGTCTGCGGGCAGGCTCTCGCCCGTCAGAGCGGCGGTATTGACAGAAGTCGAGCCGTCGATTATCTCGCCGTCAAGCGGAATCTTTTCGCCGGGTTTGATAACTATCGTCTCGCCGAGTTCAACTTCCTCGGGCGACACAGTCTCCTCTTTTCCGTCGCGCACGACTACGGCATAGTCGGGACGGATATCCATAAGCGCAGATATCGACTTGCGGCTCTTGCCGACCGCGATACTCTGGAACAGCTCGCCGACCTGATAGAATATCATGACCGCCGAGGCTTCGCGGTAATCGCCGACACCGAATGCGCCGACAGTAGCGATAGCCATGAGGAAGTGCTCATCGAACACCTGACCGTGAGCAATGTTGCGAATAGCGTCCCACAGGACATCGTAACCTATCACAAGATACGGCGCGATATACAGCAGCAACGCTTTCCAACCCTCAAAGCCGAATATCTCGTCGACTGCCCAGGCGATGCCTGTCAGCACGACAGATACGATTATTCTTATCAGTGTTTTCTTCTGCTTTCTCGTCATCGGGGACACCCCTCTTACTTAAGAATTATTGTGCAGTCTGGTTCAACTTTCTTTGAGGTCTTGACGACTTTCTTGAGCACATCGTCAAAAGCGTCGTCCGCCGCCTCAAGGGTCAGCTTCTGGGTGAAGAAATTGACGCTGACGCTCTCGACTCCGTCAACCTTGGCGATAGCCGCCTCCATCTTTGCCGCGCAGTTTGCGCAATCCAGATCCTCAAGCTTAAAGATCTTCTTCATTGTTCTCGTTCCTTTCTTCAATAAGATGTTCGAAGCCTTTGGCTATAATCGTTCTGACATGATCGTCAGAAAGAAAATAATAGATTGTTTTGCCCTCGCGGCGGTTAGCAACAAGATTTGCGTCCTTGAGTATCTTGAGCTGGTGCGATATCGCCGACTGCGTCATGCCGAGCAGCTCTGCAATGGCGCAGACGCACATCTCCGACTCGAAGAGCGAAAACAGAATCTTGACGCGGGTCGTGTCGCCGAAGAGCCTGAACAGATCGGACAGGTCGCAAAGCAGCTCGTCTGTCGGCAGCTCGTGTCTCACCATATCGAGCATCTTTTCGTGGTTATGTTCCATGTTCTTGTCCTCCGTTCATTTGCATGATGATTCATATGATTGTTTATTCATATGTTTCACTGTTCATATGATAGCTCATTCATATGTTATTGTCAACAGTTTTTTCAAAAAATTTTCAAGACAGCCAAAAAAATAAATAGAGGTCATAATCCGCGTTGTCAGACATGGATTATGACCTTTGTATTTTTTAGATATTCAGTCTTTTTTGCCGTCGATCAGCCTCATTCTGAAATCGTCGCTGATAACCGCGATGTTATCGATATGCATCTTCCCGTTTTTGAATTTGAGCGTGAGCGAATCGGAGTTTCGCTTCATCGAGACAAAATCGGAAATATTGAAACGCTTCTTTTTGCCGAACATAGTCGAATAGATATATATCCCCTCGCCCGCAGACACGACCTTCTGTTCGAGCTGACAGAGCATCGCCGCGGCGCCGAACAGCATACAGCCCAGACCCGGAATCGCAACGAAGAATTTTCCGACGGCGAGCATTGCAACGCAGACAGCGGCGCCGACAATATAGACAACCATACCGAAGAAGAATAGGTATCTCGGAATATGTACTGCATATTTGGTATCACCGGGATCGCGCACTATACGGACGATAAAATATATCAGCAGAGCCGCAGAGACGGCGGCGGCAACAAGAGCATAAATCATTCTGCCACCCCTTAAAATATATTGAGATTCCTGAGCACGAATATCATAGAAATGACCCATGCCACATCGACAATATATGAAATTATCGTCAGCACTTTTGAAGACTTCGTACCGACCGCGATGCCTATGACGCGGAGCACGAAGAACAATATTATCGCCGCGGCGCTCGCTATCAAAAATCCGAGCATCACTGACGCGCTGACAAAATTCAGCTTTGCGGCATTGATTATCTGAACTGTAAAAAATGCGACTGCACCGACTATATCAACGATAGCCGATATATTTGTTATTTTTGGCAGAAATTTGTCTTTCATATTTACGAGACCCGAAGCCTCCCTCACTCCTTTGAATCGATTACGGGAAAATTCTATCACATAAATGCGATTTAATCAACAGCGGGCAGAAAAAAGCGGCGGAATTTACCGCCGCGCATGATTAACATACATTAATTATATTTAACTATATTCGCCTGTATCGGCTCTCCCCTATCGAACGTGACGGCGTTTTCAAACGTGGTCTCGCTTATCGATTCAAGCGCCTCGCGGGTCAGAAAGCCCTGGTGCGAAGTGATTATAACATTCGGAAACGACAGAAGGCGCGCCGTGACGGAGGTTTCGAGTATATCGTCCTCGCGGTTTTCAAAGACATTGTGCGTCTCCTCCTCATACACATCGAGTCCGACGCCCATAAATTTATGCTGTCTTATACCTTTTATAAGATCGGGTGTGCTTATCAGCGCGCCGCGCGAGGTGTTGACGAGGATAACGCCATCCTTCATCCGCTCTATCGCGTCGATATTTATCATATGATAAGTCTCCTCGGTCAGCGGGCAATGGAGGGATATCAAATCGCTTTCGCCGAGAAGTTCATTGAGTTCGACATATCGAACGAAGTCGAGCGACGGATTCTGATACTTGTCATAGGCGATAACATTCATCCCAAGTCCGCGGCAGGCGCGAGCAAACGACGCGCCTATCTTTCCCGTGCCGACGACTCCCGCCGTCTTGCCGCAGAAGTTAACTCCCGTAAGACCCATGAGGCTGAAATTATTTTCGCGCACTTTTATATATGCCTTGTGTATGCGGCGGTTGACGGCGAATGCGAGCGCGAGGGCGTGCTCGGCTATCGCCTCGGGCGAATACCCCGGCACGCGCATAACGGAGATACCGTGCTCCTGCGCCGCCTGAAGATCGACATTGTTATATCCGGCGCAGCGCATGAGAATGAGCCTGACCCCGTTCTCGGCGAGGATATCCACGACCCGCCTGCCGACATCGGACGCGACAAACAGGCACACGGCGTCATAACCTTTCGAGAGCGGCGCGGTGCGGTAAGAGATATCCGTCTTGAGATAGTCTATTTCAATGTCGGGATATTTGCCTGCAAGCTTCTCGAACGCCTCGCGGTCATACGGCTTTGTATCATAAAAAAGTATCTTCATAGATGCGCCTCCGGCAGTTTTCTCTGAATAGTATCTGCCGGATGGGAATGAATATTCGGGCTAAATGAGCACAATTTATCATAAAGAGTGAAAACAATGGGAAGAAAATGTAAAAAAGACTTGACTTTTTCGAGCAAATATTATATGATAATCAAGCTGATTTGCGGATACAGCTTCCGCACGGCGAAAAGAATACGATCCATTAGCTCAGTCGGTAGAGCAC
>DJQG01000014.1:12341-18252 GCA_002438685.1 Ruminococcaceae bacterium UBA6392
ACTTTTAATCAAGGTGTCCGGAGTTCGAATCTCCGATGGATCACCAAAAGGGAAACCCAACAGCTACAAGCCTTGTAACTGCTGGGTTTTTTCATTAAATAAAAATACAGAAAAAGAATCGGCTGTCTCGAAGACCAGAGCTTCAGGCAATGCCCTACAATCTCTTACCGATTCCACTAACAGTATATCGTATCTGCTTGAAATCGTCAAGGATGTACGTTCTGAGATTTTGTCCAAAGATATATTAGATAAATTTAATCTAAATAGAGGAAACAGTGAAACTCCAAATGACTTTTTTACTAAAGATAACGATACCGATATTAAAATCAGCATTAATCTTATCGTTGACATTTATACCAAAGCGTGATATTTTTAATACAGAACCGATATCTGACTACGCCCACCGGCAATTGGAGCCTTACGGTCTGAAGTCAGATATCGTTTTTTATTTTTAGACGCAGATAACCAATTATCGGCTGCGCTTCGCCTTTTATAAATGCCGCCGCGCGGAAAGTGTTGACACACTTATCTTTATATGATATATTATCAATGCCGAATGCAGTGCCTGTCGGACGACTTTCTTTTTTGATTGCCTGTCTGATAACCTGCATTCGGCTTTTACTATACTATCGGGTTGGGTCATTGTAAAGAGGCAGATAATATTTTCTGCGGACATGCCTCTTGACACGATTTATCTTCCATGATATATTACTAATGCCGAATGCAGAGTCTATTGGACGACTTTCTTTTTGATTGCCTGTCTGATATCCTGCATTCGGTCTTTTTTAATTTACTGTCCAACAAATTCATTGATTCACTTTTTCCAAAAAAATTTATTATGATTATTCTCTAATATGTAATTAAATATTTTTTATTCTCAGGCCAAAAATGTTATTGACATTTTTAAAACAGCACTATATAATAAAATTGAAATTAAAAACAAGGGATGTGATTCCGATGTGCTAAATAGTTCCAACTTATATCTCAAAGTAAGATTACACATAGTTATTTTAAAGGAGGCTTAATAATGAATAAAAAGATAAAAAAAATTACAGCGATTTTTCTAATCTTGATAACAATAATCTCGGCACCTTCTATGTCAGCATCAGCCTCTCCAAGTAAAAATTCAAATATTAAAGATGTTGAAATATTAACAATTGACGGTTTACAGTATAAATTCGAAGAAATTTATTTAGATGGTAAAGACGTTATCCGTGTAACAAATTTGTCTACAAACACACAAGAAATACTCTATTTTGACGAATCTATAGGAACATTATTTTCAAACGGCAAACCCGTAGCTTACATATCCGAAACAAGTGTAGTAGAAGAAAAAATCTTGCATAGTGTATCTCCTCTTACCAACGACCCCTATTGGACATATGTCGAGACAAAATACTACAAAGTAACTTGGGCAAAAAGTGCTGGTGTTATTGCAGTGGCTACAGCCATCGCTAGCGTTCTACCGGGAAAAGGTTGGGCAACTGTTATTGCGAAAATCGGCCTCAGCGTGTTGAAGTCTATTGCCGAATCAGCAGTGGGAGGAACCGTTAAATTGGTTTTATATAACCATGTAACACCTCAAATAGCAAAAATAGAATTACTTTATGAATGGAGTTTTATAGCTTCTGCAGGTGAAGTTTACGGTCCGTTCTCATATATGCAAACATAATTTTAAGACTTGGAGAATTAAACCATGGCATCAGGCAAGACAGGTACTGTTATCAGATCCGTTTCCGTGCTGGCGATATTAGTTTACAGTGCAATTATGCTCCTTCTCGGCGAGAACAGTATTTTAGATAAGCTGTTCCCATACTTCGCGTCTTTTTGTCTTGTGTTTTCCGAACTGCTCAGCACGAAGACATATAATCTCTGCGGCAAAGAAGAAAAAGCCCGTATTGCCATTCACGCAGCGGCATCAGCGGCAATACTTATTATCGGCATAGTTCTGCTTTGTCTCGGGATCATTCAAAGCACCGAAAGGAACAGCATTTGGCGTTATATCCCGCTCATCATATTCGTTTTGGATGGAATTGCGACATTGATAATCGCAGCTGTATTCAAACGCAAAAGCAAGAAGAAGCAGCAGCAATAATACAACAGGGTAAGCCGCCTTCGGGCGGCTTCAGCTTGTCGATAAACCCGGTTTTGTGAGCTTCGCAGGAAACAATGCCCCATTGTGTAAAAATGGTGGCGCGAAGTGTCGGAGGGATTATTTTGAACAAGTTGTAATTTTTAAATTGCCGGATATTTTAAGCTTTCACGCAGCAACCCTTCAGTCGCGGCTTCGCCGTGACTGCTCCCCTTACCCAGTGGAGCCTTGAGACTCTGTGCATGACAAGCTTTTTCGACAGACCGGAGCCGCCTTTGGGCGGCTTTTTTGTTTTTAGATTTTTTAAAATTTGTGTTGACAAAGGCATTTTTTGTGTTATGATATAAGTGTGCTATGACAGATAGCACACTTATTCTGATTTTGGTGCGCTGCGGCGCGCCGGAATCAAAAAGAAAGGAGAATCGCTGTGGTCTTAATCGACAAGCAGAGCCGCGTGCCGGCATATGAGCAGATAAGGAATCAGCTGCTGACTCTTATCCTTGTCGGTACATTCGCTCCGCACTCGCAGCTGCCGTCAATCCGATCCATCGCAACCGACGCCGGCGTGAACATAAACACGGTCAAAAAGGCGTTCTCCGACCTTGAATCCTACGGTGCAATATACACCGTGCCCGGAAAGGGAAGCTTCGTCAGCGAAAAGGCTTTCAAGAACGATTCGGTGCACGACACGGCGGTGTCCGAAGTTTCGGACGCCATCTCCGCCGCCCGCGCCAAGGGACTCAAAAAGCAGGAAATCATCGACATACTCAATGAAATCTACACTCAGGAGGAAGAATTATGATTGAAGTAATCGGCGTTACAAAACGGTTTCAGGACTTCACCGCCATTCAGAATCTTTCGCTGAAAGTCGAAAAGTCGTCAATATACGGGCTTGTCGGCTACAACGGCGCGGGCAAAACGACGCTTCTCAAGACGGTCGCCGGAGTCTACAGAGCCGACGAGGGCGAGGTCAAAATATTCGGCGAGAATGTTTTTGACAACGCAAAAGTGAAGCAGAGACTTTTCTATGTCCCCGATGACATATATTTCGAGCCAAACGCGACTATCGAGAGCATGGGCAAGTTCTACGCGGGCTACTATCCCCGCTTCAGCTTCGACACCATGCACAAGCTCTCAAAGGTTTTCGGGCTTGACACGAAGAAGAGCATACGCGGCTTTTCAAAGGGCATGCAGAGGCAGGCGGAAATAATCCTCGGAATGTCCACGATGCCCGAGGTCATTCTGCTCGACGAGAGCTTCGACGGACTCGACCCGGCGAAGAGGAACCTCATCAAGAATCTTCTGCTCGAATACATGGCGGAGGAGGAATGCTCGGTCATAATCTCATCCCACAATCTCCACGACCTTGCGGACATGTGCGACCACATCGCGCTGATAAACGGCAAGAGCATTGTTATGGACTGCTCGGTCGACGACATCAGCGGCTCGCGCTGCAAGTTCAGGCTTGTGTTCGACCGCGATGTTGACGAGAGCGACTTCAAGGCACTCGACATCAAGCACTTCTCTAAGGACGGAAAGATAATTACCCTGAGCGCCAACGGCGACATGGACGAAAACGAGAAGAAGCTTCAGGATATGAAGCCGCTGATGATCGAAAATTTCCCGCTCACGCTCGAAGAGATCTTCCTCGAGGAGATGGAGGGCAGCGACTACGACTTCAAGGACATCTTCGGCAAGACCGAAGAGAAGAAATGAGGTGGCACAGATGAATAAAAAATATAAGAACACCTTCTGGTTCTCCGTCGCGCACGCGATGAAAAAGAACTTTATTCTCCCGCTGCTGACATTTGCGGTGAGCATGTTTTTCTATCTCTCCAACTTCTGCTGGGATAGGATAAACGAAGCAAAAGAGGCCGCCGAAATCAGGGGTCAGGATGTTTTGAAGATGATGCGCGACGCATATGAAGTATTTATCTTCGACTCCGAACAGGCAGCATATAACCCGCTGTTTTATATCTTCCCCGCCCTGCTCGTTGTGATATCGATTTTGCTCGGCGTTTTGCTGTTCAGATTCGTCACGAACAAAAAGACAGTAAATGTCTACTACAGTCTCGGCATAAAGCGCGCCGATCTCTACACCGCGCGTCTTCTTGCGGGCGTATTTATGATGCTCGCGGCGGTACTCATTCCGCTCGCGGTTTCGCTCGGGCTCAACCTCCACTATTTCGGCTCGTCCGTCATGCTCTGGCGAACCTTCCTGTTCTATGCGGTACACAGCGCGATATGCGTGCTCGCCGGTCTCACGATATCGGCGGCAGTCTCGAGCTGCGTGGGCACGGTTGTTGAATCGCTTGGCTTCTCAGCTGTTCTCGCGGCGTTTCCGAGCGTTGTGACGATGTGCGTGAACTACGGCGTTCCCTCGATCCTCAACGGCGCACCCGCCATAACATACTATGGCATATATCCTAATGCGTCAAGCTACGGAGAACTGCACTTCGACATGACGGACTCCACCATATTTGGGCGCATTATCAGCCATATAAATCTGCTCATGCTCAACAGAAGCTCTTTTATTAACTCTTCTTCCGTTGAAGCTATGACAAAAGAGGCGGCAAAGAAATGGGCTGCGCCCTCGCTGACCCCCTATATTCTCTGGGCGGTTCTCATCGCTGCGTTCTTCGTGTTCGGTCTGTTCATGTTCAAGCGCAGAAAAGCCGAGATATGCGGCTTCCCCGGAAGAAGCACCGTTCTCAACTTCGTGCTCTGCATGATTACCTCTTTCGGAGCTGCTTCGCTGATAATATATTTTATAGCATACACATCACAGATAAGCAGATGGATAATGGTAGCCCTGGTAATCGCCGCAGCTTTCCTGGTATTTGCTATACTCGATGTCATTCTCCATTTGAGCTTCAAGGCTCTTAAAAAGGACTGGAAGATAGGTCTCGTACACGCCGGACTCATGGCGGCGTTCCTGCTCTCGCTCTACACCGGATTCTTCGGCTACAGCAGCCGCGTGCCGGATATTCAGGATATCGAGAGCGTATCCATCTCAGCCCCCAACGCGCTGATGGGCAGCTACCAGCTCGGGCTCGGACTTGGCAGTAACTATGTCACGGACATATATTATTCCGATGATTACTCAAATTACTTCTATGTCAGCAACCGCTCGGTTTCTCTCATCGAAAACTTCAAAGACAAAGATGATATAAACACCGTGCGTGAAATACACAAGGCTATGATAAAAGCCGGAAATATCCATAGACTCAACAAAAACCCCGATGACTATTCAAAGAGAGCTACAAGCCAGACTGTAATTATAAAATACAAGCTCAAGAACGGACGCGAGCTTATCAGAGTTTATAAATACGTTCCGCTGGCTNNTCCGCTGACAAACTATCCGACGCTCTATACTCTCGAAGACACCAAGAATTGGAACAGCAAGATAAAAGACGAACTGCTCAATATCGACTCGGAAAACGTCATCCCGATAGTTTTCTCCGCTCAGATGGACAACAGGATAGCTGTTGACGAAGAGCTGACGGCGGGTCTTGCGCGCGCGATATATAATGATATAACCACGCTTAGCTCCGACAAATTCCTGTCGAGCAACGCCAAATATCTCGGTTCGGTTGCGTTCTATGTCAACAGAGAACAAGAAGAAGATTACTCGATGTTTGAATCATCCGAATATATCGATGCGACTTCAATGACAAATGAAATCACCGAAGAAGAGACACTGTCGCGCCAGGAAACCATTGACGGATTTGCAAATCACGAGGACTCAACCGGACGTTACCTCGCGCTCGGCGACTATTCGGTAGTCCCGATAACCGAGGAAATGACAAACACGATAAG
>DJQG01000042.1:0-3356 GCA_002438685.1 Ruminococcaceae bacterium UBA6392
CGTTCAGGTGCGGGAAAAGCGCGTAACGCTGAAAAATGGTGTTAACCTGCCTCTTATGAGGCGGCACACCATTGATTTTTTTATCCTCAAATATGACATCCCCCTCATCGGGTTCGAGGAAACCGGCAATGACGCGCAGAATAGTTGTCTTTCCGCAGCCAGACGGACCTAACAGCGTGATGAACTCCCTGTCCCTTATATAAAGGCTCAGATCGTCGAGCACCTGATTATCACCCAGTTTGACGGAGATGTGTTTCAGATCGATAATGACATTTTTTTTCAATTATGCAGCCCCTCTCTCAAAAGAATACGATGCAAACCGCACATCAAAAATATAGTAAGTACTAATATAGAGCTAATCCGCAAAAAAGTCAACAGATTTGACAAAAAAAGACGCACTCGGCAAAAATTTTGCGGCTCACCTTTGGAATTGGCGAGCCGCAAAGAAAATTTTCAGTTTTCGGGCGAAGTTTTTTCTCTGAGTTCTTCTATTATCTCGACTATTTTTAAACGCGGCTCGTATCTGCCGGAGCTTTCGACGACCTTGAGCTCGCCGCCGTTGAGGAATGCGTCGATATTGCCTCCCCTGTCCTGCGCGGCAGGCAGGCACAGCGGCGGGAACATCACGCACCACCAGTTATGCCCCGCGCCCTCGCCTATCACGACTTTGACGGCGGTATAACGCCCGGCAGGCATAGTCAGATCGCCGTAACAGCGGGTAGCGAAATACTCGTTGACGACATTGACGCTCACGGGATAGTCATAGCCCTCGCGCTCTATCACCTCGCGCGCGGCTGCTTCAAGCTCCGCTTTCTGCGGCTCTATTTTCGCCTTTGCCTCGTCCGCCGTCACTGTGCCGTTAAAAAGCTCCGCTCCGCGTTCGAGCACGGCATCGCGGACTTTCAGCTTGAGCGCCTGATCCTCGTCTGAATCGGAGTTTGCAATGACGTGCATTCGCAGCACATCGGAGCGCACACGCGAGCAGTTATAAGCAAACGCCCCGACGCTGCACACGCCCGCCGCTATAATGACAGCGAACACAACAGCCTGTATTTTGAGCAGCCTTGATAATTTTTTTGACTTCATGATAAGTAAAAACCGTCCTTTCTTTCGGATGCAACCGAATTATGGACGGTTTTATAATAGTTTATACGGAAAAGTTTGGAAAACAAAATCAGTCTTTGAATCCCGTTATTTCTTCGCGGGTCTTGAAAATTCCGCCGTTGTTTTCGAGGATATCCATATGCTCGATGGCGTAGCCCGTGCCGAGCGCGACGCACTCGAGCGGATCGTCGGGGATAATGACATGGACGCCGGTTCTCTTCTCTATGAGCTTATCCATGCCGTCGAGCAGGGCGCCGCCGCCGGTCAAAAGTATACCCGTCTCGGAGATGTCGCCCGCGAGCTCGGGCGGCGTCACCTCAAGCACGCTGCGCACGCCCTCGGCTATCGCTTCGAGGTGCTCGCGCATGGCGAGATAGACTTCCGTGGTGTTTACTTCATCGGTTATCGGCATTCCGGTTATATAGTGCTTGCCCTTTATACCGATTGCAAGCTCGGTATCGCGCAGATACGCGCAGCCGATGCGCTTTTTTATGCTCTCGGCGGTCTTTTCGCCGATGACTATATTGCGCTCGCGGCGCAGGTAGCGGATTATATCTTCATCGAGGATATTTCCGGCGATTTTGACCGATTTTGAAATTGAGATGCTGCCCATGGTGACAACCGCGATATCCGCAGTTCCGCCGCCGATATCGACGACCATCGTACCCATCGGGCGTCTGATATCAAGTCCCGCGCCGAGTGCCGCGGCGAGCGGCTCTTCTATAAGGCACGCCCTGCCCGCTCCTGCGGCGGTGACGAGATCGAGGATTGTTCTCTTTTCGAGGTTCGTGACGGTCGAGGGCATACAGACGACTATATTGGGCTTGAAGACCATGTTTTTGCAGACTTTATAGAGCAGGACGCGGACTATCGCCTTTGTGGCGGTGAAATCCGAGATGACTCCGCTTCGCATGGGCTTGACGACGGTTATGGAATCGGGGTTGCGCCCAATCATATCCGCCGCTTTCTGACCGACCGCCAGGAGTCTGCCCGTGTCGGTATCGAATGCGACGGCGCTCGGCTCGGAGACGACTATTCCCTTGCCCTCAACGAAGATGAGTATGGAAGTTGTGCCGAGGTCTATTCCGATGTTTGTTCCGAGCATTTTCCGTCCTCCTTTTTGGTTATCGCCGCGCTGACGCAATATACTTTATCCGCGCCGCGCAGAAGCAGGAGCTTTGCGCACTCGTTGAGCGTCGCTCCCGTTGTTGATATATCGTCGCAGAGCAGAACTGCGGCATTTTTTATAATTTTGTTTTCGGCGCAGTCGAACGCGCCTATGACTCCGCCGAAGCGTTCGATGCCGCCCAACGTCTTCTGCTCCTTTCCCTGAAACGGTCGGGAGAGCAGTTTTTCTTCAAACGGCACGCCGAGCTCTTTTGCAATCTCTTTTGCGAGCAGTGCGCTCTGGTTATATCCGCGCTTTTTGAGCGAAGATTCCGACAGGGGCACACAGCAGACGAAATCAAACTTCACGCCCGCGAAATTCTTTTTCACGCTGTCCGACATAAAACGGGCAAGTCCCGCGGCATTCTGAACACAGCCGTCAAATTTCAGGGCATGAACCGAACGCTTTGCGGCGCCGGAATAATAAAACGGCGCGGTCTGCGATTCGAAAAAGCGTCGGTGAGACGAGCATGAGCAATACTTTTTCTCCCTGCCGCAGTGCGGGCACAGCTCGCCTTTTACATATTCAAGATCGGCTTCGCACCTGTCACACACGGGCATATCCGGCGGCACGACTTTGCCGCACAGGGCGCAGCGGCGCGGAAAGAGAGCATATGAGATATATTCAAGCGCCGACATCTTCATTCTTCGTTCACCAGGAGAAAATGCTTGAGCGCGGAATAGCGTCTGGCTTTTTTGTCGTTCGCCGCCATGGAGTAAATCTGACTCTGACTGCCAACAAGGACAAGTATTTTTTTCGCGCGGGTGACGCCGGTATAGAGCAGGTTTCTGTATGCAAGGCGCGGCGGCACGCCGATTATCGGCATTATGACCGCTGGGAACTCGTTGCCCTGGCTCTTGTGAACGGTCACGGCGTAGGCAAGCTCGAGCTCCTGCAAAGCTTCAAACGGGATAACCGCCTTGCGCTCGTCAAACATTATCTCTGCCATGCGCGAGCGAAGATCGACCTTTCTGAGAATACCTATATCGCCGTTGAAAATACCCGTTCCGTCGCCGTCGGGGCCTGTCCACTCGATATCATAGTTGTTGCGCGTCTGCATGACCTTGTCGCCCGTGCGGAACAC
>DJQG01000042.1:3429-8478 GCA_002438685.1 Ruminococcaceae bacterium UBA6392
TTGTTCGTGCCGCACTCGCCCATTCTCGACGGGCAGATGACCTGGATATCGTCGAGCGGCGAATATCCATAGGCACGGGGCAGGCGCGCGGCGCACAGATCCGAGACGGTCTTTGCCGCGATAAACGGCGAATCAGTCCGCATGAAAAAGAAATCTTTGTCGCGCACGCCGAGCTTCGGCGGCTCGCCTTTGACTATTCTATGGGCGTTTTCGACTATCAGGCTCTCCATCGCCTGGCGGAAAACCTCGCTCAGCTCAACGACCGGGATGACCCCGGAGGCTATCATATCGTGCAGGACATTTCCCGCGCCGACGGGCGGCAGCTGATCCGAATCGCCGACCATAACAAGGCGGCAGCCTATCGGAAGCGCCTCGAGGAAGCTTGAAAAAAGAGTTATATCTACCATCGACAGCTCGTCGAGGATAACCGCCTGAGCGTCGAGAGGATTGCGTGCGTTGCGCGAGAACTGCGGACGATCGTGCTTGTCCCACTCGACCTCGAGCAGCCGGTGGATGGTCTTGGCGGGTCTGCCCGTAACCTCGCTCATGCGCTTTGCGGCGCGTCCCGTAGGTGCGGCGAGCGCGACCTTGAGTCCGTCATCCTCGAACAGCTGGAGGATTCCGTTCAGGGTCGTTGTTTTTCCCGTTCCGGGGCCGCCCGTCAGGATAAGCAGACCGCGCTCTATAGCGGTGACTATCGCCTTTCGCTGGAGATCGCCGTATTTTATGCCATTCTTTTTCTCTATTCTGTCAATCTCCCTGTCCGCCGCTTTTCTGCCTGCAGGAGGGAATCGGAGTATCTGTTTCATGCGCTCCGCCGAGGACTTTTCTGCCTTGTAGATATGCGGCAGGAATAAGAACTCGCGGTTATCGATAAACTCGCTGACGAGTCTGCCCGAGCCTATCAGTTCGTCGATGGTTATATCCACCGTGTCCTCGTTAGTCGAGAGCAGCTCGGCGCACGGGGCGAACATCTTCTCGCGCGGAATGCAGGTGTGCCCGTTCGAGAGGTTATGGCTCATGACATGCAGAACGCCCGCCTGGAGCCGATACCCGTTATCGGGCGGGTCGGGAAGCTGATCCGCGATGAACTCGGCTCGCTCGAAGCTGAAGCCGACTCCCTCGCCGCACAGCGCATAGGGGTTTCGTTTGATTATATCTGCGGCGCGCACGCCGAACGCATTGAAAGCTTTGACACATTCGGCGGTCGTCATGCCGTATTTTTCGAGCGATATCATAATTTCGCGCACGGCGAACTGGCGCTTGAAATCCGCGCTGATCTGCTTCGCCTTTTCTGGCGATATGCCGCGAATCTGCGCGAGGCGCTCGGGGTCGTTTTCGATTATATCAAGAGTGTTCTCACCGAACTTGTCAACTATTTTGACCGCGAGCTTCGAGCCGATGCCCTTGACTCCGCCTGCGGAGAGATAGCGGAGAATATCGCCTGCGGACGCAGGCATTTTATGCTCGCACAGCTCGACTCTGAACTGGCGGCCGAAGGAGGCATGAAAATCCCAATAGCCGGAGAGTTCAAGCAACTCACCGGCTTTGAGCTCGGGCATGACGCCGACTGCGGTTATCAGCTCATCGCCGCTTTCGAGCTCGAGAACCGTGAACCCGTTTTCGGGATTCGCAAACGTCACATCGTTTATCACGCCGCTTATGCGTATCCTCTCATGTTCCTCCATTTATATATCCTTTCGGGAAACGAACTTTTCAAATTCGCCGGGGGAGCAGAGATAAAGCCCCTCACAGCTTCTGCACATTCTTCTGCACTCCTCGGTCTGTTTTTCGTCCATACCGAGGTCGAGAATCACAACGACTTCTTTATCGCCGAGCATTCCGCTGCGAAGCCGCTGAGCATAGCCCTTCCCCGCGACATCGGTCATTCCCGCCCTTGCGGGGATAACGACGATATATCTGCCGTTTGAGCGCGGGTGCAGAATTTTCAGCAGTATGTAATACGATATGCTGACCACGCCGATGAGCACAAACGACGCAAAGATGCCGAGAAGCACTCCGTCCGACATTGATATCACCTCAGCACATCATATGCCGGGGACACACGGCGGGTTACATATAGAATAAACCGGATAAGCGAGCAGGCCTGTAAGCCGAGTTTTGTCTTTTAAGGCAACTATCTGTCTAGGCGCACCGTTGCCGATACGCTCAAGCCACCTGTCGGAGAGAATTACGCCGAGCAAGCGCGGAGCTTTCGCTCCTCTCCGGTCGGTGTTGCTCCGGATAGGGTTTGCAGGGCAATGCGGTTCCCCGCACGCCGGTGAGCTCTTACCTCGCCTTTCCACCCTTACCCGCAAAGCGGGCGGTATATCTCTGTTGCACTTTCCCTAAGGTCACCCTCGGCGGCCGTTAGCCGTTATCCTGCTCTGTGAAGCTCGGACTTTCCTCATTGATCTTATAAAAAGATCCCCGCAGCTGCCCAGCCTGCTCGCTATCTATTTATTGTAATTCAAAATGAGCCGCATGTCAAACAAATGATGAAAACAAAGTGTAAATTCGGTGGGAGTGAAAGCGTGTATTTTTGTGCGCGGCAGACAAACGGGGTGCAGTGCAGCAAAAGAGAAGCAGTCACAACGGATGATGCGTTGCGGCTGCCGGTTATTTGTTGTTTGTGCCGTAGGGGAAATTGCGATAAATTTTTGTGCCGCCGACGGCGGCAGCGGTGCGTCGGGTCGCCGCACACTACAAGTGTGTTGCAATAAAATTGTGCGGATTCTGTTATTTCAACTTCTTCTCGCGGCAAATGCCTTTATACGGTCCGTCGGTGCAGGTGCCGACAGGGACGAAGCCTAAGTTTTCGTAATATTTTGCGAGCGGTTCGTTATCCTCGGACGAGTTGAGGCGGAGATATACTTTGTTTATACTCAGGGCGTACTTCTCTGCGCAGCGGAGAAATTCCGCGCCCGCATTACCTGCGCCGACCTTTGAGACAAGGTTATGGACATAGAGCGCAAAGGCTTGACCCTCGCTACATTTTTGCTCATAGTATGACAGCGGATAGACTTTGTCATAGCCCATGACATTCCACTGCTCTATTCCCTTTTCGTCCATCCATTTCATCCACTCGAGAACAAGACTAAACATCTGCGGGGCTTTTGGGGGCGGCAGTTTTATAAATTCGCGTTCTTTCATCATTTCACCATATAAAACACGCCCGGAAGTGATTATCCGGGCGCGAAATTATTTATGCGTTTTTGTGGACTCTCGTCATAACATCAGTGCCGCCGAGGACATTGAAATGCTTGATATGGACGAGCGGCTGCGACAGGTCGTTGTTCGCGGGCATCTTGTTGTCGATGCCGCCGAGCAGGCTCGCGCCGTCCGAGCACTCGACTCTGACATTCTCGGGCAGATAGATATCGACTCCGCCGAGAATCGCGGTGACGCTTATGGTTATCTCGTCGTTTATCTGCGCTTCGCTCAGGTCAACTTCAAGACCGCCGAGAATCGCGAGGCAGTGAGCGCCGAGCAGGTTGCCGGTCGTATTTTTATAAACGCCGCCCGAGCAGACCGCCGTATAAGTTGGCTTGCTCTCCTGCGAAATGGATCCGCTGTTGTCATCGAGATGCTTCTTGAGTTTCTTCGTTTTGACGGTGCTGAATATCAGCCAGAAGCCGACTGTGACAAGCGCGATAGCGATGGCGAAATAGTTCATGCGCTCTGCGGGAACCCACTGGGGGTTGCATTTGAGCAGCAGCCACACACCGACTGCAACAGCCGCGACATTGAGCAGGTCAAGCCCCGAGGCTATCATACTGCCGATAGCGGGAACAATAATAAACACAGTCCACCAGCCGCTCAGCTCGCCTATCTCCCAGAAGCCGAACGCCGAGCCGAGAAATATGATTCCCGCGGCGACGACCGCTATTCCGAAAAATATCTTATTCAGATTCTGTCTCATTTCCGTTTGCCTCCTCATTGTTCTGAGCGTCGGACTGTTCCGGCACTTCAGCAGGTTTGCCGCCATCACTCTGTGCACTGAGCGGATCAAGAGTGCCGCCGTGCATTATCGTCTCAAACTCCTCGCCGCTTATCTTCTCACGCTCGATAAGCGCGCCTGCGACTGCGTGGAGCCTGTCGATATGCTCTTTGAGAATATCCTCGGTTCTGCCATAAGCCGTGGTGATGATGCGGTTGATTTCCTCATCGATCTCTGCGGCGGTCTCCTCAGAGTAGTTCTTCAGGTGCGAATAATCTCTGCCGAGGAACACTTCGTCGTTGCCCGAGCCGAAGGTTATCGGACCGAGCTTCTCGCTCATGCCGTAGGCCGTGACCATCTTGCGCGCGATGTGCGAGGCGCGCTCGATGTCGTTTGAGGCGCCGGTGGAAATGTCGCCGAGCATCAGCTTCTCCGCCGCGCGCCCGCCGAGGAGCGACACGATCTGCTCCTCCATGTAGCGCTTGGACTGGTAGGAACGGTCCTCGTCGGGCAGCGAAATGGTCATGCCGCCCGAGCGTCCGCGCGGAACGATGGTAATGCGGTGGACCGGCTCGTGCGTCGGCAGCGCGTGCATCACGATGGCGTGACCGGCCTCGTGATAGGCGGTCAGCTTGCGCTCGTGCTCGCTNNAGCTTCTCGCTCATGCCGTACTTCGTGACCATCTTGCGCGCAATATCCGTAGCGCGCTCGATATCGTTCGACGCACCGGTTGAGACATCGCCGATTATGAGCGCCTCGGCTACTCTGCCGCCGAGCAGGCTGACGAGGTTATCGAGCATCTCATTCTTTGAATGATAGCTCTTATCCTCGATTGGGAGATACATTGTGTATCCGCCCATCTGACCTCTGGGGACGATAGAGACCTGGTGAACCGGATCGCTATATTTGAGATAATAGGCGGAGACTGCATGACCTGCCTCGTGATAGGCGGTCAGGCGTTTCTCCTTCTCGGTCATCTTGTGGCTCTTCTTCTCGGTGCCCGCGACAACCTTTATCATCGCCTCTTCTATCTCGGTCATGGTGATGGCTTTTTTATCGCGGCGCGCGGCGAGAAGAGCTGCTTCATTGAGCAGATTCTCAAGGTCTGC
>DJQG01000042.1:8507-28689 GCA_002438685.1 Ruminococcaceae bacterium UBA6392
CCGATAGTTGTTTTTGCAATAGTGGCAAGATCGACATCGGGAGCGAGGGGCTTGCCCTTGGCGTGGACTTTGAGGATAGCCTCGCGTCCTTTGAGGTCGGGATAACCGACCGTTACCTGGCGGTCAAATCTGCCGGGACGAAGAAGCGCGGGGTCGAGGATATCGGGGCGGTTTGTAGCCGCGATGATTATAACGCCCTCGTTTGCGCCGAAGCCGTCCATCTCGACGAGCAGCTGGTTGAGAGTCTGCTCGCGCTCATCGTGTCCGCCGCCCATGCCTGCGCCTCTGTGGCGTCCGACGGCGTCTATCTCATCGATAAAGATTATCGAGGGTGAATTTTTCTTTGCCTCATTGAAAAGGTCGCGCACACGGGAAGCGCCGACACCGACATACATCTCGACGAAATCCGAACCGGAAATCGAGAAGAACGGCACGTTAGCCTCGCCAGCGACAGCCCTTGCAAGCAGAGTTTTACCTGTACCGGGAGGACCGACAAGCAGAACGCCGCGCGGTATTCTCGCGCCGAGCTTGTTGAAATGCGAGGGGTCTTTGAGGAAATCGACAATCTCGCTGAGTTCTTCTTTTTCCTCATCAGCGCCCGCGACATCATCAAACGTCGTTTTGCGGCTCTCGTCCTTTGCGCGCTTGACACGCGCCTTGCCGAACGAAAGGGTGCGGTTGTTCTCGTTGTTCATGGCGTTGTTCATCTTGCGGAACATATAGAACAGAAGCACGCCGAGAATGACGAGCATAAGAAGCGTAGGGACGATATTGAGAAGCAGTGCGCCGGTCGAGCCGGTCTCGTACTGCGCCTTTATCGGGGCGTCCGGATGCGCTCTGTTATATGCGATAACGCCGTTGTGTATGTCCTCCTGGAACATACTGACATTTGGAACGGTGTAGGTATACACTTTATTATCGCCCTTGAGCTTGAACTCGAGCAATCCGCTCGACATATTCAGATCGTATTCCGTGACCTTCTTGTCGTCAAAATACTGCACGACCTGATAATACTCAAGCTTTTCCTTCTTCTGCTGCCTTGCATAGAGGGAAACGCCGGAGATTATGAGGATGGGTATAAGAATATACGGTATCCATGCCAGCGCTTTTCTTGCGTTGCTGTTGGTATCTTTCCTGTTATTTTTCAAACGTCAAATCACTCCTATGACTGCCGAAGTTTTCTTGGATGAGCCGCTCTTACTTCTCATAGACCGAACGGCTGAGCACGCCGAGGAAAGGCACGTTGCGGTACTTCTCGGCATAGTCGAGACCGTAGCCGACAACGAACTCGTCGGGCACTTCCGTTCCCGCATAGTCCGCCTTGAGATCCTTTATCATGCGGCGCTCGGGTTTATCGAGGAAGGTGCATATCTTTATGCTCGCGGGTCTGCGCGCTCTGAGCATCTCGGATATGTAATGGAGGGTCTTGCCGGAATCGAGGATATCCTCGACCAGAAGAAGATCGTAGCCCTCGATGGGTCTGTCAAGGTCTTTGATTATCTTGACTTCGCCGGAGCTTTCGGTTCCCGAGCCGTAGCTCGAAACCGCCATGAAGTCTATCTCACAGGGGATCGTTATCGCTCTCATAAGATCCGCCATGAACACGACCGAGCCTTTAAGGACGCTTACCATGAGCAGCTTTTTGCCCTTGTAGTCCTCGCTTATCTGCCTGCCGAGGCGGGAGACTATCCCGTGTATCTGCTCCTCGCTGAGCAATACTCTCTCTATATCCTCTATCATTGTTTTTCCCTCCGTATTATGAGCACATTTTCGGTGTTTTTTCCGACGTGGCAGCGTCTGTCCGCGCCGAATCCCTCAACCCACAGCACACCCGACTCGTCGCGCAGCACTGCGACATCGCAGCGGCTCTCCGGCGGGACATGTACCTCATTGAAAAGTTTTTTCAGGCTTTTTGTGCATCCGCGCTTTGCAAGGGTCAGTTTATCACCCGCGCGGCGGCTCCCGACTTGAACTTTTCCATTTATTCTATCACAATCAATGCAATAATCCAACATATCTTTGTGAATTTTTTGTGTATCAAAGAAAACTTTTTTATTAACCCGACAAATTGAAACGCGCCCGCTATGGCATACAGAGCCGTTTATGCACTCGGGGTCGACATCTTCGGACCACTCTTCCCCCGGCTTTACGGGAGTTTTGAAGCGAATAACATCGCCGTCCGAGACGGCAAAAATATCGAGCGACAGCTGAATTTTTCCGCCGCCTTTGAGAATATTCTCAACAGCGTTTACAGTCCTGAAATCCGCCGACTTCGGGCATACATTTTTAATAGCGCCGAGCAGAGCGCGGCGGCGTATCGCCGGATGAGCCAAAAGCAGAACTTCGCACGAGAGCCCGCCGTCTTTTTGAGCGGACGCCAGAAGCGACTTCGTTTCGCATTCAAGAAAATCCTCATCAAGTGCTGCATTCTGAGCAAAATGTGAGGCGTTCTCCTCAAAAGCGGAGTTTATCTCCTTGAGTGCCGGGACTGCGATATGGCGAATTTTATTGCGGCTGTAATCGAGGGTCAGATTGGTGCTGTCCGTCACAAAATCAAGAGAATTTTCGCGGCAGAACGCTTCTATATCCTCTCTCGTGCAGAATATCAGCGGTCTTATAATATTCCCGCGAACGGGCGGTATGCCGCACAGACCTTTCAGCGACGAGCCGCGCACGAGGTTGAAGAGCATCGTTTCGGCGTTGTCGCTCGCGGTATGGGCGGTTGCGATCTTCGCGTTTTTGTCTATCGATTCAAAGAACTCATAGCGCACCCTTCGCCCGCACTCTTCGCAGCTTTCCCCGCTCTGTTTTGCAAGGGCTGCGACATCGGCGTGCAGAACTTCAAAGCGAAGAGAGTTCTTTTCGCAGAAGGAGCGCACATATTCCTCATCGCGCCGCGCCTCCTCACCGCGCAGCCCGTGGTTGACATGGGCGACGGTCAGGGACAGCGAATACCGCTCGCTTATTTTCATAAGAAAGAGCAGCATAGCCATTGAATCGGCACCGCCCGAGACCGCGGCTATGACCGCAGCTCCCGGGCTGAGCATATTATATTTTTCCACGGCGCTGAGCGCTTTATCAAGCATTCTGAATCTTCTCCACGCCCATGAACAGAGTATGATCCGCATCCCAGATGAAATCAACGGTCTTTGTCGGACCGTGTCTGTTCTTGGCAACAATGACTTCAACCTCGTTGGCAACGGGCGCAGTGGGCGCGGGCTCATCGTCGTCGTCCGGGTCGTCTTTTTCGTTCTTGTAATATTCCTCGCGGTAGAGCATGAGGACTATATCCGCATCCTGCTCAATGGAGCCCGATTCACGCAGATCGGACAGCTGAGGACGGTGGGATTTTCCTCTTCCCTCGGTGCCTCTGGAGAGCTGGGCGCAGCAGATGACGGGGATATTCAGATCCTTCGCCATGAGCTTGAGGCTTCGGGTTATCTCGGTGACCTCCTGCACGCGGCTTTCGACCTTTGTGCCGGAGCGAATGAGTCCGAGGTAATCTATAATAATACAATCGACATTCTTGAGTCTGCGTGCGCGCGCTTTCATCTCGGCGACGGTTATCGTGCTCGTATCATCAAAATACAGCTCGCAGTCGTTGAGCGAAGCGGTTGCAAGTCCGAGGCGGGTCCAGTCGTCGGTATCGAGCTGACCGGTTCTCATCTTTGTGCTGAGCACACGCGCTTCGGTGGAGAGCACTCTCTGCGCGAGCTGCTCTTTCGTCATTTCGAGCGAGAAGAAGAGTATCTTTTTCTTCGCTTTAACGGCGACATTCCTCGCAAGGTTCAGAGCGAAGCTCGTCTTACCCATTGCAGGGCGCGCGCCGATAAGTATGAGGTCGGATTTGTTGAGTCCGGCGATAACATCGTCAAGATCCCTGTAGCCGGTTGAGATGCCCTTGAACGCTTCCGCGCCCTCGGAGCTCAGTTTTTGCAGGGTGTCATAGACCTGATTGACTATTATATCGCTGAGCTTCGACGGACCTGTGCTCGTCTTGCCCTGGCGGATATCGTATATCCTCTGCTCCGCCGCGTCGAGAAGCATATCCGCGCTGTCGGTCTGGGCGACGGCGTTGTCGATAGTCTCCTGCGAGACGGTGATGAGGGTGCGCATGAAATATTTTTCGCGCACTATTTTTGCATATGACTCGACATTTGAAGTGGTCGGCACGCTCTGAGCGAGCTGGAACAGATAGTTCTTGCCTGCCGCCTCGTCATATGTTCCGTTATTCTTGAGCGTTTCGAGAATAATGAGCGGATCGATCTTGTTGCCGAGCGCATCGAGACTCACCATGACAGAGAAAATCTCTTTATGCTGCGGGAGATAGAAATACTCCGGGCGAAGATAGATCAGCACCTGCGGCATACAGTTCGGATCCATCAGCACGCATCCGAGCACCGCCTGCTCCGCCTCAAGGCTGAAGGGCATCTGATACCCCTCGGGCAGGGTTAGGTTATTCACATCCACTTTTGTTAGATCCTCCGGTTTTCAGCAATTATTCCTCGCCTACGCTGACAGAGACGGTTGCGTTGACGCCGTTATATACCTTCACTTCAGCGCTGAATGTGCCGAAAGACTTTATATCCTCCATGGACACCTTTCTCTTATCGACCGAGACGCCGAACTGGCGGCTTATCGACTCGGCGACTTCCTTTGCGGTGACGGAGCCGAAGATTTTTCCGCCCTGACCCGCTTTTGCGGTGAGCTTGACGGTCTTGCCGTTTATCTTCGCGGCAACTTCCTTGGCGTTCTTGAGCTCGGTTTCGAGCCTGTACTTCTCCGCGGATTCGCGGTTTTTCAGCTCGTTCATCGCCTGAGCGTTTGCTTCAACTGCGAGCTTTCTCGGGAAGAGGAAGTTTCTCGCGTAGCCGTCGGAAGCGTTGACGAGTTCGCCCTTCTTGCCGAGGCTTTTTACATCCTGAGTGAGAATAACTTTCATTTATATCAATTCCTTTCGGGTTATTTACGGGTGTGATTTTATGGCAAATTGCAGCGTGTTGTGGTCGGCTTGTGCGGAAACTTTATGCCGCTTGCGCGGCAGCGGTGCGTCGGGTCGCCGCACCCTACAAGGTTCTCGCCGATGAATTCGCGTTAATTTAATGGAGCCGGTATGAATATCACGAAATCGGGGTTTGTTCTTCGCTGTCTGTGCGGGGGTATTTGGCGTCGATCGCTTCGCAGAGCTTCGACTTTGCCTCCTCCATATTCACGCCGGTGAGCTGAGCCGCCGCCATGGTGCGGTGACCGCCGCCGCCGAGATATTCCATGATTATCTGGACATTCAGATCGCCGTAGGAACGCGCCGAGATATTGACGCTGTCCTTTCCGCTGTCGAAAATAACAAACGAGGCTTTTACTCCGCTGACTTCAAGCAGTTCGTCCGCCGCCTGAGCGCTGAGCAATCTCGCGTTCTCCGTGCCGGGTGCGGTGCAGGCTATTGCACAGCCCCTGTAGATATGCGCAGCGGAGATTATCTCGCTGCGCTTGCGGTTGCTCTCGATCGAATTCGAGAACAGGCGTTTTACCGCGACGGTATCTGCGCCCTTGCCCTTGAGGAAAGCCGCCGCTTCAAAGGTGCGCACACCTGTTGAGAGGACGAACTCCTTTGTGTCGAGCATTATGCCCGCGAGCATTGCCTGAGCCTCTGCGGGAGACAGCGTCGGCGCGGGGGTTATATAGCGCATAAGCTCCGTGACCATTTCGCAGGTCGACGAGGCGTTGGGGTCATGGAAGAAAATGAGCGCGTCTTTTATATGATCGACCGACTTTCTGTGATGGTCGATAACGACCGTGGCGGACGCCTTTTCATAGAGAGTCGGGAAATCGACAAAGCTGCTCTTATGGGTATCGACAACGACGAGCAGGGTCTTTCTCGTCATAAGCGCGAGGGCTTCGTTGACATCAATTATCTTGCCGTCCCAGCCGTCGGCTCGGAGCATATCGACGGCGGCGCCGGCGAAGCTGCGGTTTTCATCGAGGACGATATACGCGTCGATGCCGAGGGCGCGGGTTATCGACGACACGCCGACGGCCGCGCCGAAAGCATCCATATCCGGGAACGAATGACCCATTATCATCACGCGGTCGCTCGCGCTGATAAGACTCGAAAGAGACGAAGCCGCGACGCGGGTCTGGAATTTTGTGACCTTTTCGACGCTCTTGGAAACGCCGCCGAAAAACTCATACTCGTCCTTCGTCTTGACCGCCGCCTGATCGCCGCCGCGTCCGAGCGCCATATCGAGCGCCTGTTCGGCGGACTTTTCGCAATCGGTTATGGCGACTCCGGTACCGACACCTATGGAGAGGGTCAGGCCGAGCACTCTTTCTTTATATTTATATTCGCGTATCTTGTCGAGAACGCTGAAACGGTCGGCGCGCATCTTCTCGAGCACATCGCTCTGGGCGATTATCATGAACCGCTCCTCGGAGATTTTGCGCATGATGCAGTCATACTGCCCCGTCCAGTTCTCTATCACCTCTTCGACTCCGCCGCGTATCGCCGCGCGCTCGCTGTCTCTGTAATCCGCCTTGATATCCGCGATATCGTCGGTCTGTAGGAGCATTATGACGGGTCTGTTCTTTATGTAAGCGAGCTGAGCGCGCTTCATCTCGCTTACATCGGTGAAATAGAAAACATATTCTTTCCCGCCCTTGAACTCGAACGAGGACGGGGTGACTATATAATAGGAATCTTTGATTTTGACTATGGCTGCGCCGTTCGACTCCGCCTGCTCGGGATCGCAGCCGCCGATAAACGGCTGGGCGAGCTTGCGGTCGATGACCGACTCATCCATAAAAGTATGGAAAAAGCTTCTGTTGAAAAGCTCGATTATCCCGTCGCCGTCGCATACGAGCATAGGCATGGGAAAATCGTTGACGGAACCGGCGTCGGTCGCGTCGAGGCTGTGCGACGCCATGTCCCTGAGCTGGCGTTCACGGTTGCGGATGTTAAAGAACTTGACTATCTTATAGACCGAGAACGCGATGAGAAGGACACTACCCACAAGCGCCGCCCACCCGCTGTAGCGGACAGCGACAACAACAATGAACGCAGCCGCCGCAATAAAGGCAGCTATTTCCACTGCGAGCTCTCGCAGGAAATCCTTAAAACTCATTCATCAGACCTCCATAATAACGGGAAGAATCATCGGGCTGCGCTTGGTGCGCTCATACATCAGGTGAGATATCTCGTCCCTGAGGCTTGCCTTGATGCTGTTCCAATCGAAATATCCGCCGTCCGTCTGGGCTTCGATAGCCTCAACGGCGACTTCACGCGCGGCTTTTATCAGCTCCTCGGACTCCTTGACATAGACGAAACCTCTCGTCACGACATCGGGACCGGAAACTATCATGCCGCTCTCGCGGTCGATGCAGACGACGACGATAACAAGACCGTCCTGCGCGAGATGCTTTCTGTCACGAAGCACGACAGAGCCGACATCGCCGACGCCGTAGCCGTCGACAAACACTCTGCCTGCGGGCACGGTTGACGTGCATCTGAGCGCTTTTTTGCTGATCTCGGCGACTCTGCCGTTGTCGGCGATGAGTATATTCTCCTTGGGAATACCCATACTCAGCGCGAGACCCGCGTGTTTTCTCAGATGCTTGAGCTCGCCGTGAACCGGAATGAAATATTTCGGCTTGACGATGCCCATTATCATTTTCAGCTCCTCCTGGCAGGCGTGACCGGAGACATGGACTTCGTACATCTTCTCATATACGACATCTGCGCCGAGCTTCATCAGCTCGTTGACGACACGGCTGACGGTCTTTTCGTTGCCGGGAATCGGAGTTGCGGAAATTATAACATAATCGTTGGGGTGGATCTCGACCTTACGGTGATCCGAGAATGCCATGCGGGTCAGGGCGCTCATAGGCTCGCCCTGGCTGCCCGTAGTGATGATAACGAGCTTATCGGCGGGATAGCGGTTTATCATATTGATATCGATAACTATCCCCTCGGGTATATTGAGATAGCCGAGCTCCGCCGAGATGCTCACGACATTCTCGAGGCTTCTGCCGACGAGCGCGACCTTGCGCCCGAGGCTCGCCGCAACATTCATTATCTGCTGCACGCGGTGGATATTCGAAGAGAACGTTGCAACTATTATGCGGTTGTTGCCCGCCTTGCGGAAGAGGGTCTCGAACGATTCGCCGACCTTTCTCTCGCTCTCGGTGAAGCCGGGACGCTCGGCGTTGGTGGAGTCGGACATAAGGCAGAGGACTCCCTCCTGCCCTATCTCGGCGAGTCTGCCGAGATCCATCATGCCGCCGTCGATAGGCGTTGTGTCGATTTTGAAGTCGCCCGTGTGGACGATAGTGCCGCCCTCGCAGCGGATAGCGAGTCCGAGCGCGTCGGGTATGGAATGGTTGACATGGATAGCCTCAACGGTAAAGCCGCCGAGGGTTATCACATCGCCGGGATTGATGACATTGAGGGATGCGGAATTGAGCAGTCCGTGCTCGCGAAGCTTACCCTGAATGAGTCCGATGGTGAGCTTCGTGCCGTAGACGGGCACGTTGAGAACCTTGAGAAGATAAGGCAGACCGCCGATATGATCCTCATGTCCGTGGGTTATGACTATTCCGCGTATTCTGTCCGCGTTGCGCTCGACATAGGTGAAATCGGGAAGCACGAGATCGACTCCGAGCATATCCTGATCCGGGAACGCAAGTCCGCAATCGACAAGGAACATATCCTCGCCGTATTCAAACAGTGTCATATTCTTGCCCACTTCATTCAGGCCGCCTAAAAATGACACTTTTATAGGCTTGGGCTCAGCCTTAGATTTGCCCGGTGCGGGCTTAATTTTGCCGTAACTGCGGTAGCTGCGCCTGCCCGCAGTCTTCTTTGCGGGCGCAGACGCTGCGCCGGTTTCTTTTGCTTTTGGCATAGAAATCTCCTTTTCTATTAAATTTTTGATGTAAGTAGAACCCCGACTGGTCAAGGTGCGGGAATTAAAGCCTTGTCTGTTAAAAACGCGATGATATTTTCAGCATGGATACAAGACAAATTTCGGGTAGTTAAGACATATGCGTGCAGTCATAATACAAAAATATCCTATTGTTAATTTTACTATGATTGGATAAAACTGTCAAGTAAAGTACATACAATTTAAGCTACACGCGATGCAATAAAATTATGCGCAGCCTACAAAAAGACACATCCGCAAAAGGTGTTGCAATCACTTTATGCCGAAGGAGATGAACGCCTGCGCTTCGGCGCAGAGTTCGCGCGCGGTCTCCTCGTCAAAGCTCTGCGCAGTCAGGCGGAATCGCCCGTTGCCGAGCGGCGAGATGTGCGTTTTCCCGCGCTTTTCAACAAGCACGAAGCCGTTGGCTCCGTCGCGCCCGAAGGAGAAGTTCTCGCCCTCGAACTCGTCGAGATAGTCGGGCGGCAGCTCGAGCTGCGCCGTGGTACTGTAGACAAAAAGCGGCGGCAGAAGAGAATAGAGCTCGGGGAATGTCATATTCTTCTCTTCCAAGATGTAGGAGAGCTTTGCCGCGGTGAACAGTGCGTCGCGCGACCAGAACTGACGCGCCGCGAGACGGCGCGCGACGTTGTCCGAGCCGTCCGACGGGGCGGAGAGATAGCGATAAGCCGTCCTGCCGTAGCTGTGCGCGAGGTCATCGAGAAATGCGGGAGAATCGTAAGGGACGGAGATATCCCGCCCGCTCTCAAGCTCGTACATTCCGCAGAGGGCGATCAGCTTGACAAACGGCACGACCCCGGTCTTTTCAGTATATGCGCTAAGGCTCGTCCCCCTGCGGTTTATTCTGAGGGTCAGCGCACGCTCGTTCGAGGTGGTTCTCATACAGTCGTTTATGAGCGCGGATATCATTGGATCCGAGCTGATTATAGCGCAGTCGGATACGCCGTAGGGCACATGGCGCATCAGCTCGTCGCGGTAGAGCATACCCATGGCGGACATATCAAAGAGCCGACCGCACGACGGCACGGGAGACAAATCGGTCTCCATGAAATCCGCCGCCTTTCTGCCGAGCGTCGCAGACACACTCAGCCCGTTTTCGCCGAAGATACTGACCGTCCCCTCTCCGGCGCAGACGAACACGCCCGCATTGAGCGACGAGAACGGAACTAAAAAAGACAGCTGGGATTCAAAGGACGCGCCGAACGACCACGCATTGACGCCGGAAACACGCAGTCCCGCGCACACGGCATCGGCGCAGGCGCGGGAATATTCGTCGTTTCGGCAGGCGACGCCTACCCTGCCGCGCCCAAAAGCCGCACCGACCGACGCGCCCGCTCTCGCGCAGTCGGAGGCAGTGAGCCCCTGCGCCCGTTTTATAAAAGCCGCCGAGTCCGCATCGTAGCTGTACATGATAACCCCTCCGAAGATATGATATTCCTATTATTGCCTGCCGGGAGCGGTTTTAAGCCGAAGTTTCACACATTTATAAATGTGCGGCGTGGCGGCAAAATCACCTTGTTTTTGACCCGACTTAGTGATAGAATTAACTAAAATAACACAACGGAGTAAAATATGAGCGAACTGAAAAAAGTTGAGATATTTACCGACGGCGCGTGTTCGGGCAATCCCGGACCCGGCGGCTGGGGCGCTGTTCTGCGCTATGGCGAGCACGAGGCGGAGATGTCCGGCGGCGACGCGAACACGACGAACAACCGCATGGAGCTCACGGCGGTCATAAGCGCGGTCGAGAGGCTCAAGGAGCCCTGCGATATAAAGATATACACCGACTCGCAGTATGTTGCGAACGCATTTTTAAAAGGCTGGATATGGAACTGGAAGAAGAACGGGTGGAAAAAATCCGACAAGAAGCCGGTTTTGAACCCTGAGCTGTGGGAACGGCTGCTCAAGGCGCTTTCAAGGCACGAATATGAATTCATATGGGTCAAAGGACACGCGGGGCACCCCGAAAACGAGCGGTGCGACAGGCTCGCGGTAGCCCAGAGCGAAAAATACGCAAAGAAGTGAGCAAAAATGAAAAATGTTGCGATAATACTTCAGGATCTGCGAAGCGGCGGAAGCGAGCGGTTTGCAAGCAGGCTGTCGCATCTGCTGAGCGAAAAATTCAATGTCTATGTCCTGGTCTTTGACGCGAGCGAGAAGCGATTCGACTGCGCGGGCGAATTCGTTGATTTAAAATTGCCCGCAGGCAAAGGCACGGTACAGCGCGCTATTATTATGCTCAAGCGCGCCGCGGCGATAAAAAAATTTATTAAAGAGCACAACATATGCACGGCGTATTCATTCACTCACGCGCCGAACGAAGCTCTCGCGCTCTCGGGCGCAAAGTGCGTGAAATATATCTCCTGCCGCGACTATGTGCGGCTCATAAAGAGCTCAAAGCTCTATTCGTTCGCGCTGCGGCACGGATGCAATATTCTCTTCAACGCCCTCGAGATGCAGAAAAAATGCGAGGAGATGTTCCCGGGAAACGAAGATAAGCTTTTCACGGCATATAATATCATCGACTGCGAAAAAGCCCGCGAGGACACAAAAGAAGAACTTGACGAAGAATACAAAAAATTCTATGACACGCACAGAGTTATAGTTTTCTCTTCGAGATTCGTTGAGCAGAAATGTCAGTGGGATATGCTCAAAAGCTTTGAGCTGCTGAAAAAAGATATCCCCGACGCGGGGCTGATATTTCTCGGGTGCCGCGGCGAATACGAAAACGCGGTTCGCGAGATGGCGAAAAAGAGCGAATATTCAAGCGACATAGTCTTTGTGGGATTTCAAAAGAATGTGTTCAAATTTGTCTCTCGCGCAGATATTTTTGCGATGACTTCTTACTACGAAGGCTTCCCAAATGTCATTGTTGAGGCGCTGGCGGTCGGCACTCCGGCGGTCAGCACGGACTGCACATCGGGTCCTGCCGAGGTCCTCGCGCCCGGTCGCCCGTTCCTGCCGCACTGCGACAAAATGACAAAAGTCGACTGCGGAATCCTCTGCCCCGTCATGTCCGAGAGCCCGGACTTTGACTACGGCAATATAAACGACGCCCACCGCGAATACGCGAAGGCACTCAAAACACTGCTGACGGACGGCGAGCTTCGCGCCCGTCTTTCGGAAAACGGAAAGAAGCGCGCAGACGAGCTGAGCGCAGAAAATATGAAGCAGGTCTATTTCGACCTGACCGGCAACTGATTCGGAGGTAACAACAATGAGCAGATATCTTATAGTCGGCGCGGGGCGCAGCGGAATCAACGCCGCGCAGCTGCTTATCAAAGTCGGCGAGGATTTTATAATCTACGACGGCAACGAGAAATTCGACACTGCGGCGGCGTGCGAAAAAATAGGCAGGGATAATATAGAATTTATCCTCGGCGATTTTTCGAACTTCGATTTTTCGCGCGTTGACATTTGCGTAGTCAGCCCCGGCGTATCGCTCGAAACGCCGATAATGAAAGCCGTCAAAGAGCATAATATACCGATCTGGGGCGAAGTCGAGCTTGCCTACAGACACGACAAGGGCACGGTTATCGGCATAACCGGCACGAACGGCAAGACCACGACAACCTCACTCACCTATGACATAATGAAGCGCCATGTGAAAAAGGCTCTGCTCGTCGGCAACATTGAGATACCCTACACCGGATACGCGCTCGAGAGCGACAGGGACAGCGTGACGGTCGCGGAGATAAGCAGCTTCCAGCTTGAGACCATGGTAACTTTCAAGCCGCATGTCACGGCTATTCTCAACATTACGCCCGACCATCTCGACAGGCACAAGACGCTCGAAAACTACATTGCGATAAAAGAATCGATAACCAAGAATCAGGACGAGAACGACTTCTGCGTGCTCAACTACAACGACCCGGTTCTGCGCGAATTCGGCAAGACCCCGCGCTGCAAGGTCATATTCTTCAGCTCTTCCGAAGAACTCGAGAGTGGAGTGTTCCTGCGCGGCGATACGATGATAATAAAAGAAAACGGCGTTGAAACGCCCGTCTGCACGACGAAAGACACGAGTCTTGTCGGCATGCACAACTACGAAAATATCATGGCGGCTATCGCAATGACCCACGCAATGGGCGTGCCGCTCGACACCATCCGCCAAGGCATAAAAGAGTTCACGGCGGTCGAGCACAGAATAGAATTCGTCGCCGAGAAGAACGGTGTCAAATACTACAACGACTCCAAGGGCACGAACCCCGACGCGGCGATAAAGGCGGTCTACGCCATGCCCTCGCCGACGATTCTCATCGGCGGAGGCTACGACAAGAAATCGAGCTACGACGAGTGGGTCGCGACATTTGAGGGCAGAGTCAAGGAACTTCTGCTCATAGGCAAGACGAAATATGACATTGCCGCCGCCTGCGACAAGGCGGGATTCAAGGCATACAAATTCGTTGACACGCTCGAAGAGGCGGTCAGCATAGCCGCCGCCGATGCAGAGAGCGGCGACTGCGTACTGCTCTCCCCCGCATGCGCGAGCTGGGATATGTTCAAATGCTATCAGCAGCGCGGCGAGATATTCAAGGACTGCGTAAGAGCGTTATAAAAGCTGTAAAACAAAGCGAGCCGCCGCGGGATATCCGCGGCGGTTTTGTCGTTGGTGAAGCTTCATATTGAATAATAGCGGCGCAAATTCAGTTAGTTCTGCGTTGCAATCCCTCAGTCTCGGCTTCGCCGAGCCAGCTCCACTGCAGGGGAGCCTATGGACAGTCAGCAAACAGCAAAAATACCGCAGGGCTTTTGCTCTGCGGCACTTTGATTTCGGGCTTGATTTTGTTTTTATTTATGCTCGGCGAGGTATCTGTCCACGACGGACTCGACATAATCCGGGCGGTCGGTGATGATGCCGTCAACGCCGTTTTCGAGCATTTTGATAACATCCTTTTCCTCGTCAACTGTCCATGCGTTGACTTTCATACCGGCGGCATGGGCGCGCCTGACAAGGCTCTTTGTGGCGAACGCCTTGTGCGGATGCATAGCGTCGCAGCCGATCTTCTTCGCGAGTCTAAGCGGCTGGCAGAGCCACTTTGTGACTATCTGACCGTAGATCGGATAGAGATAAGCGGTCTTGCACTTGGGCTCATACTTCTTTGCTTCAACGAGCATCTTATAGTCGAAGCTCGAAATGAGGAGCTTATCGAAAAGTCCGTATGCCTTGGCGGCGTCTATCGTCTTGCGGACAATATCTGCGCGGTCGGTCTTGCAGGGCTTTATCTCGATATTCATGACGCTGAGCTTGTCGCTCTTCCGCATACACTCGAGATACTCCTCGACAGTCGGCAGCGTGACGCCTGCGAAGTCCTTCGAAAACTTGCTGCCGAAGTCGAGCTTGCGGATATCCTCAAACATATAGTTTCCGATAGCGCCGGTGCCGTTGGACATCTCGTCAACGGTGTCGTTATGGCAGATAACTATATATCCGTCTTTTGTGGAATGGACGTCGGTCTCGGTTCCGTCGGCTCCGAGCTCGATCGCTTTTTCAAACGCGGGGATCGTGTTCTGCGGGGCATAGCGGTTAGCACCGCGGTGTGCGATTATCTTTGGCTTATTCAACACTGTTCACCTCTGAAAAATTTCTGAGAACATTATAGCACTTCGGCGCTGAAAATTCAACAGGAATGTGATAACGCTGAAATAATTATTAAATTTCCGTTCTTATTGTACTTAAGTTCAAAATGCTGTTGCAAGCTATTAATATTTTTGCTATAATGATAGGAGCTTTTATGCAAATTGTCGATGCTTCCCGATTGAATTTTTCATATCGGGGGGCTAAAACAACTGTCTGCGGGCGTATTTTCCCTGCTTCGCCGCGGACCTGAAGGAGTGTTGAAATGGGAAATAGTAACCTCAAGGAAAAGATCAGCACGACATGGAACAATGTCGTACTGCACTGGAAAACACCAGCCTTGGGCAAGTATGTCTCCTACAAAGAGATAATTGCCTACGGCGTCGGAGGAATGGGCGTTCAGTTCGTCATGTTCTTCTGCTCGCTCATCGCGCTTTCCGCAACGAGCTTCCTCGTCGGAAACACGATAGGCATCAAGCCGATGCACCTGCAGTACATGGCGGTCGCATCGACTATTATCGGCTTCGGAATCACTATCGGACGCTCTTACATAATCGACAGCGCCCGCTTCAAATCCGGAAAATTCCGTCCCTGGCTTGCGATAACCGGTATCCCCACCGTTATTATAGCGGTCGTGTTCGTCTGGCTGCCCTATGAGACGATGTCGTATATGCAGAAAGTCATTGCGGTTTTCCTCTGCTACAACCTTCTGCAGTGCTTCTATCCTTTCTTCCAGCAGGCATACACCGACCTTGCAAATGTCATATCGCCCAACTCCCATGAGCGTACCGATATCGTTTCGGTCTCGTCGATCATCTACTCCATGGCGCCGTCCCTCACGGGTCTTTTCGTGCCGATGCTCTCGACGCTCACCGGCGGTCTGAACTCCATCACCACATACCGTATAATCCATCCCCTTGTCGCCGTTATCGGACTTCTTCTGTCCTATGTGGCATACGTGGGAACGAGAGAGAGAATAATCGTAGCGGAGAGCCATGTTACCCAGTTCAAGTTCTCCGACGCATTCCGCGCCGTTGCAAAGAACAAATATTTCTGGATAACCTCCCTTGCAGGCTGGCTCGGCTTCCTTGAGGGTGCAGTCGGCGTTATCATCGGCTGGACGTTTATATACGCCTATCCCAACAGAATGGGGCTTTACGGAGTCGCGACGACGCTCATCGGCAACGCCTCGCTCTGGGCTATGCTCCTGTGTCCGATAGCGATAAGAGTCCTCGGTAAGAGAAACCTGCTCATCTGGTGCAATGTGACGAATGTCATGCTCATCGGATTGCTCTATCCCCTTTATAACAACATTCCCGCGCTGATAATCCTCTATTACCTCAACGGATTCGTCAACGCTTTCTCGATAGTCTACTCCCCCGGAATCAGCGCCGACATGCGCGACTATCAGCAGTATTTCACCGGCGAGCGCATCGATGGAATGTTCGGCGCGGTCGGCATAATCGGTTCGTTCATCGGAATGTTCACCGGCATGGTGCTCCCGACTATCTATCAAATGCTCGGTCTTGAGGACAACTACGACGTGCTCGAAGTCGCTTCGTTCAGAGAGGATATGTTCGATGTGCTCATCATCGCCGCAGTTATCGGCGCGGCGCTCAACTTCGTTCCATATCTCTTCTACGATCTGACGGAGACAAAGCAGCGCGGCATAGTCAAGGTGCTCAAGATACGCGCGATGTTCGAGGACTACGGCAACGGTATTCTCCGCGACGAGAGCATCGTTGAAGCCATAGACATAATCGACGAAGCAAATCTTCTCTACAAAGACAGAACTCTCATGACCACAAAGGACGACATCAAGAAGGCAAAGAGACTGCCCGCAAGAACGCCCGAGGAAAAAGAGTTCAAGAGGAACGAAATCAAGCGATTGAAAGCCGCTTACAAAGAATTCAACACTCAGAACCGCGGCATAAAGAAAGACCGTGTCAATCAGGCCAAAGCTATGCCCAAGAGCACCGATGCCTCAAAGGCGGCGAAAAACGCCGAGAAAGCGGCGAGAAAAGCTGCGATAAAGGCGGCGAAGGCTATGCCCAAGAGCACAGACGCCGAGAAGGCGGCGAGAAAAGCCGCGACAAAGGCAGCGAAGGCTATGCCCAAGGGCATCGACGCCGCGAAAGCGGCAAGAAAAGCCGCGATAAAGGCAGCGAAGAAAGAGAACAGAGAGCTCAACAAGCTCAATGCGGATATCTCCGTGTGCGATTTCATCATCGACGAGATGAACAAATACGACACTCTGCGCATCAAGAAGCAGGTCGAGCGTTCTATTGCGCTTGACAGAGCCGGATACGCCGGAATATTCAACTACAGCAAAGAGGACATGGCTGAAGCCAAGGCTCTGCCGAAGTCCACTCACGAGGAGCGTGAGATTCGCAGCGACGCCATAACCCGCGCCCGCGCGCTCAAGAACGCCAGAAAGGCAATGATAAAATTCTACGGCTCGCCCGAAAATATCGTCGAGCCTTCGGACGATGCGTTCAAGGCCGCAGAGGCTCTGCCGGACGACACCTTCGCGCATCAGCTCGAAAAGAAGAGAACCGTCAAGAAGCTCGTCAACGAGAAGTCGAAGTACATCAGAAGCGTCAAGCCCCTTCTCGACGCAAGACGCCAGCTGACGGAAAAAGAGAACTACGCGCATCTTGACGATATCCGCGCAAGATACGCCGACGCAAAAGCGAACACCGACGCCGAGTACGAGGCGCGCAGAGTCGAGATCGAAAGACTCGAAGAAGAGCGCAAGGCAGACCTCGAGCGCAGGAAGCAGGAGCGTCTGGCAAAGAAGAACGGAAAGTGAGGAACAGACGATGAAAAAATTCAGTAAAATAGCAGCCGTTGTTGCGCTGATGCTCGTTGTCTGCCTCTCTTTCACAGGCTGCGGCAATCTCGGCAACGCGATAATCTCCGCCCTCTCCCTCGATGTCACGGTCGACGACCCGGCACTCATCAAGGTTGAGGATATACTCGACAAGACCGTCAAGACGGAATCCGTCAAAAGCGGCGACTTCACCTATACATTATATACCGACAACACTGCCTGCATCACGGGCTACACAGGGAGCAGCCCCGTTGTTTCCATACCCGCGGAGATAGACGGCGCAAAGGTAGTCGGTCTCGAGAACAAGGCTCTCAAGAGCAGCAGCACGCTCAAGGAGCTCATACTCCCCGACTCGATCGAGGCGATCGGCAACTATGCCGCGATGTACTGCGACAATCTTGAGAAAGTAACTATCGGCAAGAACATCAAGCACATCGGCATCAGCGCGTTCGAGGGCTCGCAGGAGAATGCCTACACCGGAAAGAGCAAGCTTACGACCGTTGTTTTCAACGGCGCGCCCAAGACCATATCCGAAAAGGCTTTCTACTTCTGCTCCGCGCTGACCGAAATAGTCCTGCCCGAGGGCGTCGAGACCATCGGCGACTGGGCATTCGCGAAGTGCTTCAGCGCAAAGAAGATAATTATCCCCGAGGGCGTCACTCAGATTGACGACCACGCGTTTCTCAAGTGCACCGGGGCGGTCGAGATATCGATCCCCGGCACGGTTGAGAGCATTGCCGTGAGCACATTCTACCGCTGCTCCTCTCTCGAGAAGCTCACTCTCGGCGAGGGAGTCAAAAAGCTCGAAAAGGGCGCGTTCGAAGAGTGCAAATCGCTCAAGACAGTCGTTCTGCCCGAGAGCATGGAAGAGCTCGGCAAATATGCGTTCTACAACTGCACCGGACTCGACGAGATAACCATTCACTCCGGAGTCACCGTATTCGGCGGCGAGATATTCAAGGATGTCGGCAAGCTCACGATTTCGACCGAGAGCGGAAGCAGCGCCGAGAAATACGCGCAGGACAACGGCTTTGATGTTGCCGTTATCGGCTGACGGAGGACGAATGGGAACAATAATCGCACTCGGCGGCGGCCGTTATGACGACGGCGAGGTCATGCCGATATTTGAAAGAATAGTCCGCGAATCGGGCAAAAAAAATCCTCATGTCGTGTTCCTGCCGACTGCCGGGCACGACGACACCGAGGGCGACGAGCCCATCTGGGAGAGCTTCGAAAAGCTCGGATGCACGGTTGAGACGCTAAAGCTGACCGACCCCGCGAACACCCGCGAGCACATATATGACACGCTCGTGAACACGGACATTGTCTACGCCGGCGGCGGAAACCTCGAGTTCATGATGGACACATTCAAGGCGACCGGCGCGGACGAGGCGCTCAGAGAAGCTTATAAACGCGGAAAAGTCCTTTCGGGACTCAGCTCCGGCGCGATGTGCTGGTTCGACATGGGATATGACGACTGCGGCGAAAACGGCAGCTTCATGTTCGTCGACTGCATCGGACTTCTCCCCTACTGCTACTGCCCGCACTTCATCAGCGAACGCTGGCAGAGCTTCGGGACAGCCGTAATAGGCTGCCGCGTCTCGGGCATCGGAGCCGAGGACGGCGCGGCGCTCATATTCAAAGACGGTCACTTCTCCGCCATGTGCGGAAACGACGGCGGAAGCGTGTTCTATTTTGACAAGGACAGCGGCTTTGAAAAGAGCGACATAACCGAGGACGCGTCGGCGCTGGATATATAAAAATTCATGCAGAGAAAACGGAGGATTTCCGTTTTCCCTGTTTTTTATTGGGGTATCTATAAGCCTGTAATTCCGGCACACGGTTTAATAACAAACTTGCCTAAATCTACTGAATATGATATGATTTTGTATCCGCTATGCCAATAACGGACAGCCGCAAGGGCTGTCCCTACGGGATATACGAGCTATAGTCATTGCTGAATATTCGATTTAGTTGCAATATGGAGGACAATTATGTGGTGCTTGCCCAAAGACGACTCAAAAGCAGTTATTACTGCACAAGCTCAAATACACAGCGCTCATCGCGAGTGTCACTTGCAACTACCCGAAACGGCAATTTTATTCTTTATGGGCAAAGCGACGGATTACCTCATATCGCAATATAATGCAACGGAACTGCCTGAACCGCTTCCGCGATTTCTTAATTCCTGCCCAATTTGGGAGATTGAAAAATCCCAGCTGTGCTTTGCGGACGGAGGACGCGGTGCTCCGCAAGCAGTAGACACAATCGAAACTCTCGCCGCATTAGGAGTAAAAAATATTATTTCCGTCGGAATGTGCGGAGCATATGATAAAGTCGTCCATGTCGGTGAAATTATCGCTCCGCAAAAGGCTTTTGTGGAAGAAGGAACATCACTTCATTATTACGAGGACATCGAATATTCAAAGCCGGACGGTAACCTTCAAAAAACCGTCACATCTTTGCTTGGCATACGCAACTATTCTATTGTCTCGACAGATGCCGTATATCGTCAGACATTGTGCAAAGAACAGTTATGGCGAGATAAAGGTGCTGTCGGAGTAGATATGGAAACATCGGCAATTTTCAGCGTTTCCAAATATCTCGGCTTAAAAGCTGTAGCTATGCTAATGGTTTCCGATATACACCCGATTGATTCAAATTCTGCAAAATGGGAATGGAAAATGACAAATGAGATAAGATATAATCTCGTCGATCAAGCCGTCGCATTTGCAAGAGCGATTAATAATACAAAATAATATCTCGCCTATGCTGGATTGAGCCTATTCGAGCTTGTGCCGTCTGCGGCAGCGGTGCGTCGAGGTCGCCGCACCC
>DJQG01000042.1:28699-34034 GCA_002438685.1 Ruminococcaceae bacterium UBA6392
GTGCCAATAAGTTTTTCAATCTCCGTGGGTTGATTATATCTATCAATACAGCAAACTTCTTCGCTATTCACTTTTACTTATTACTTTGAGCGAAGCGAAATTAACCCCTCAGTCACTTCGTGACAGCTCCCCTGCAGGGGAGCCTATGGGCGGGTTCGTGTGGCGGTCGCCGTGCCCTAAAACGGCGGGGAGTGCGTGCCAATAAGTTTTTCAATCTTCGTGGGTTGTTGATATCCGCCCGTACCGCGAACTTCTTCGCTATTCACTTTTTACTTAATTCACTTTTACTTATTACTTTGAGCGAAGCGAAACTAACCCCTCAGTCACTTCGTGACAGCTCCCCTGCAGGGGAGCCTATGGATATGTTCGTATGGTGGTTGCCGTGCCTTACAAAATCCAGGTTTATACTTATAGGCGCAAGCAACGCAATTAACCAACAGCACCGACTCCGCATATTCTTATAGTAAATGAATATGCGGAGGTATTTTTATGCCCGATGTCTATCTCAGTCCTTCAACTCAGGACTATAACCCCTACATAATCGGCGGGAGCGAGAAATACTATATGAATCTCCTCGCCGACGCGATGGAACCGTATCTCGCCTCAAGCGGGATAAGCTACGGCAGGAACGACCCGAACGGCGACGCCGCGGCGTCTGTCGCGCGGGCGAACAGAGGAAATTATCGGCTCTATCTCGCGCTGCACTCGAACGCCGCGCCCGAGATATATGAGGGTATGCTGCGCGGACCCGATGTCTACTACTATCCGACGAGCGCGCAGGGAAAGCGCGCGGCGGAGATAATCGCGAACGGACTGCGCGAGATATATCCCGAGCCGGAGCTTGTGAACACGCGCTCTTCAACCGAGCTGCTCGAACTCAGGCGGTCGAAAGCCCCTGCGGCTTATCTCGAAATAGCCTACCACGACAACGAGCAGGACGCGCGGTGGATAGCCGACAACATCGACGCGATAGCCGAAAATCTTGTCATAAGCATTGCGGATTTTCTCGGCGTGCCGTTTCATCCGCCGATATTCCCCGCCGAGGGCACCGTCCGCACGCAGAGCGGAGCGCTCAACGTCCGTCGCGCACCGAATATTACTTCAATGATAATCGGCGTTATCCCGAACGGACGCCCCGTGACGATAACCGGCGCACTCAACGGATGGTATGCCATCGACTTCGGAAACACAACAGGTTATGTTTCGGCGGGAAACATCAGCAGAAATTGACACAGTTTGTACACAAAATTGACATATTCATACACTTATCCGATTTTTTCCGACGGCGTTTGTATAAAATGCAGATTTTTAAACTTTTCCTTGCTTTTACCCCCAAAAAGACCTATACTATTATTGTATTTTCACCGAACTTTTCTTTAGGGGGAACGAGGATTTGAAGCTGCTTGAGGAGCGCATAATTGCTGATGGCAAAGTGATCGGGGACGATATTCTCAAGGTGGATATGTTTCTCAATCACCAGATCGACGTACACCTTCTTCAGGAGATCGGCAAGGAGTTCAAGCACCGTTTTGACGGGTGTAATATAAATAAAATTCTGACTATCGAGGCATCGGGCATAGGGATCGCGTGCATAACTGCGCAATATTTCTCTGTGCCTGTTGTTTTTGCCAAAAAGGGCGCGCACAAAAATGTGGGCAGCAATGTCTACTCCTCCGTTGTCCACTCCTTCACAAAGGGCACGGACAGCAACGTTACAGTGTCGAAAGACTACATAAACAAGGGCGACAAGATACTCATCATCGACGATTTCCTTGCAAACGGCGCCGCCGTTTCGGGGCTTATCGATATAATCAACCAGGCGGACGCCGAGCTTGAGGGCGTCGGCATCGCCATTGAAAAAGGCTTCCAGCCCGGCAGAAGGGTTCTCGAAGAGAAGGGCACGAGAGTCGAATCCCTCGCCATCATCGAGAAGATGGGCAACGGAACAATAACATTCAAAGAACAGGACGACTGAGTTATTTTTCCCGTGCAGGACTGCGGGATAAATATAAAAAATTTTTTGGAGGTAAGTCAAAAAATGAAGAAATTCACAAGAATCCTCGCGATTGTTCTTGCGCTCGCCACCATTTTCAGCTTTGCAGCTTGCAGCAGCAAGGACAGCGGCGACAAGAAGATGAAGGTTGGTTTTATCTTCCTTCACGATGAGAACTCGACCTATGACAAGAACTTCATCACCGCAGCTGAGGAAGCTTGCAAGGCGCTTGGCGTTGAGATGGTCAAGAAGACCGGCATCAGCGAATCTCAGGCTTGCTATGATGCAGCGGCTGACCTTGCCGATCAGGGCTGCTCAATCGTTTTCGCTGACAGCTTCGGCCATGAGAGCTTCATGATCCAGGCTGCCGAGAAGTATCCGGACGTTCAGTTCTGCCACGCTACCGGCACCCAGGCTCATACCAAGAACCTCAAGAACTTCCACAACGCTTTCGCTTCCATCTACGAGGGTCGTTACCTTGCAGGTATTGCCGCAGGTATGAAGCTCAACGCTATGATCAAGGAAGGCAAGTTTGAAGCTAAGGACGCTAAGATCGGCTATGTCGGCGCATTCCCCTATGCAGAGGTTAAGTCCGGCTACACCGCGTTCTTCCTCGGCGTAAGATCCGTCTGCAAAGAGGCTACCATGGAAGTCCAGTTCACCGGTTCCTGGTACGACGAGGCCAAGGAGAAGGAAGCTGCTACCCTGCTTATCGGCAAAGGCTGCAAGCTCATCAGCCAGCACGCCGACTCCATGGGCGCTCCCACCGCTTGCGAGAACGCAGGTATCCCCAACGTTTCTTACAACGGCTCCACTCTTGACGCCTGCCCGAACACCTTCATCGTTTCGTCCAGAATCAACTGGGTTCCCTACATGAAGTACATGATCGAGTGCGTCAGAGACGGCAAAGAGATCGACACCGACTGGTGCAAGGGCATCAACGAGGGCGCTGTTGAGCTGACCGCTATAAACGAGAAGGTCGCAGCTCCCGGCACTGCCGAGGCTATCAAGGCTGCCGAAGAGCAGTTCAAGGCCGGCACTCTTCATGTTTTTGACACCTCCACCTTCACTGTTGACGGCAAGGTTCTCACCAGCTACAAGGCTGATGTTGACACCGACGATAACTACACCCCCGACACCGAGGTTGTTTCCAACGGTTACTTCCACGAGTCTGAGAAGCGTTCCGCTCCTTACTTCGATATCGATATCGACGGAATCACCCTTCTCAACAAATAATTAAGCTATAACTTTCATTCAGACGGGGCGACGAAAGCCGCTCCGTCTGAAGCAGTTCAAAAAACAAGATTTTTAAGTTTGAAAAGCCGATTATCCTTCCTGTTTTAATCGGCTTTTGAGATTTAAAATAGGAGGATAAGTGGGCTTGAACGCAGCAATTGAACTGAAAAATATTTCAAAAAGCTTCGGAAGCATCATCGCCAACAAGGATGTATGTCTGACCGTCAACCGCGGTGAGATACTCTCCATTCTCGGCGAGAACGGCTCCGGAAAAACAACGCTGATGAACATGATCGCCGGAATCTACTATCCGGATCACGGTCAGATCTTCATCGACGGCAAAGAGGTAGTCATCCGCTCCCCCAAAGACGCGCTCGACTACAAAATAGGCATGGTCCATCAGCATTTCAAGCTCGTGGACGTGTTCTCCGCAACGGAGAACATCATTCTCGGACTTGACGAGGGCAAATTCAACGTCAAGAAGTCCGCCGAGCGCATCAAAAAGATAAGCGAGCAATACGGCTTCGACATTGACCCGAACAAGAAGATATACGAAATGTCCGTCTCGGAGAAGCAGACCGTTGAGATAATCAAGGTGCTTTACAGAGGCGCGGACATCCTTATTCTTGACGAGCCCACCGCCGTTCTCACCCCGCAGGAGACACTCAAGCTCTTTGACATCCTGCGCCGCATGCGCGACGACGGCAAGGCTATCATAATCATCACCCATAAGCTCCACGAGGTGCTCTCCCTCTCCGACCGCGTATCGGTTCTCAGAAAGGGCGAATACATCGGCACGGTCAACACCGCAGAGACGAACGAATCCGAGCTTACTGAGATGATGGTCGGCAAGAAGATAAGCCTCAACATCGACCGCAGCGATCCTGTTGACCCCGTGGACAGGCTCATTGTCAAAGACATCAGCTGCGTCAACCGCGACGGAGTCAAGCTTCTTGACGACATCTCTTTCACCGCGCGTTCGGGCGAGATTCTCGGCATCGCGGGCATCGCCGGAAGCGGTCAGCGCGAGCTGCTCGAATCCATCGCAGGACTTCAGCATCTCAACAGCGGCGAGATCATGTACAACAACCCCAAGACCGGCGGCCGGGACAACCTGCGCGACAAGACGCCCATGCAGATCCGCGAGCTCGGCGTGCGCCTGTCGTTCGTCCCCGAGGACAGACTCGGCATGGGACTCGTCGGCAACATGGATATAATCGACAACATGATGCTGCGAAGCTACCGCAAGGGCAAAGGCGCGTTCCTTGAGCGCAAGAAGCCCAAGACACTCGCAGAAAAGGTTATAAACGACCTCGAAGTTGTGACCCCGAGCGCGAATACGCCCGTCCGCCGTCTCTCCGGCGGCAACGTGCAGAAGGNNAGGTGCTCGTCGGCCGTGAGATTGCTTCCTCCCCCACGGTCTTCATGGCGGCCTACCCCGTGCGCGGCCTCGACATCAACTCATCGTATCTTATATACAACCTGCTCAACGAACAGAAAGAAAAGGGCGTCGCCGTCATCTTTGTCGGCGAGGATCTTGACGTTCTGCTCGAGCTGTGCGACCGAATCCTCGTCATAAACTCCGGCAAGATAACCGGACTCGTTGACGCGAGGACTTCCACAAAGGAAGAGCTCGGTCTGCTTATGACCAAAACCGACGGAGGTGAAACCCATGAGTAAGTCAAACGGACAGAAGCGCGAGCCTCTTTTCCACATAGTCAAGCGCAGCGCCATACCCTCATGGGCGGCATGGCTCATCAGAATCGGCGCGGTCGTGCTTGCGCTGCTCGTCTGCGCGGTCGTGACCGTCGTCATCACCGGACAGAATCCCGCGGAGGTCTATTCCGCGATAATCTTCGGCGCGGTCGGCTCGCCGAGGCGTATATGGAGCCTGCTCCAGAATCTTGCAATGCTCCTGTGCGTTTCGCTCGCAGTCACCCCCGCATTCAAGATGAAATTCTGGAACATCGGCGCAGAGGGACAGGCTCTCATGGGCGGCTTTGCGACGGCGGCGTGCATGATCCTCTTCGGCGACAAGCTCCCGTCCTACCTCCTCTTCCCCGTTATGATTATAACGAGCATTGTTGCGGGCGCGATATGGGCTTT
>DJQG01000139.1:0-2564 GCA_002438685.1 Ruminococcaceae bacterium UBA6392
ACTTTCATGCCCGCTGAAAGCTCGGATATGCGTTTGCTTTCATCAAGAGAGAAAAGCTGCATATATTTTCTGTAGAGCGAGTCGTCCCACTCGGGATAAAAGCGCGAAGTGACTGCCGCGACGGTGCCGAGGCGCTTTTGCGGATAGTAATTCACGCCGCCGAGCACGACGCCCAATCTGCTCTTGATTTTCATCTCGTTTTCGGCGAAAGGCATTGAAAAAAAACGGATATCGCCCGCATCGGGATGGACGAAACCGAGCAGGGATTTTATAGTCGTCGTCTTCCCCGCGCCGTTTCTGCCGATGAATCCGGTTATCTTCCCCTCCTCGAGTGCGAAGCTGACATCGAGGGAAAATCCGGCATAATTTTTCTTCAATCCGGCAACTTCGAGAGCATTCATTCCTCCGCCTCCTCGGGCGCGCGGCGCTGAGCCTCAAACAGAGCGTCGGCAAAATTCATATAGACATCGTTTTGGACTATCGCGATGCCCTGATTTTTATCGGCGAGCATCAGAAGCGTGTCCCCGGGGTTTATATCGAATATATTGCGCACGCCCTTCGGAATGACTATCTGACCCTTTTCGCCGACCTTCACGGTAGCGATAAATTTGCCCTCCGGCATTTTCATATCGGTCACTCACCTTTCTGAATTTCAAGTGAAATTTGTTATACTTTTCTTACCAATTATACTTATACCACTTTTTCGCCGATTTGTAAAGAGTTTTTAACCCAAAACGGTGTAAATATTTTTTGATTTTTGTACTCAAGTACAATAATATTTTTGTTTTGGCGGTACCTTAGGACAAAAATTAAATAAATTTTAGGAAATGCTCTCTCAGATATTGATTTATTGCTTTTATTGTGATAATCTTACGATAGAGCAATAATTTATGCACAAGATACAAAAACAACACGAAAGGGTGGAAATTTATGAGTAAAAAAGCAAATCCTTATGAAAACTTTCTGAACGTGCTCGACAGCGCCGCTGCGCTTGACGGCATCGATCAGAACGACTATGCGTCGTTTCGTTATCCGGAGCAGGAGCTGAAGGTCAACTTCCCCGTGCGCATGGACAACGGCGAGCTGAAAATGTTCACAGGCTACCGCATCCAGCACTCGAGCACCCGCGGTCCGTGCAAGGGCGGCATAAGATTTCATCCTAATGTAGATATGGACGAAGTCCGCGCGCTCGCCGCATGGATGACCTTCAAATGCGCAGTTGCCAACATTCCCTATGGCGGCGCAAAGGGCGGCATAACCTGCGACCCGTCGCAGATGTCCAAGGGCGAGCTCGAGAGAATGACCAGACGCTATGCAGCAATGATAGCGCCCATTATCGGTCCCCACAAGGACATTCCCGCTCCCGATGTCAACACCAACGCCGAAGTCATGGGCTGGGTCATGGATACATATTCGATGAAATACGGCTATCCTATTCCCGGCGTCGTCACCGGCAAGGCGTTTGAAATCGGCGGTTCGCTCGGCAGACCCGAGGCGACCGGACGCGGCGTCATGCTCTGCTGCCGCGCGCTGACCGAGAAGCTCGGACTTGACATAAAAGACTGCACATTCGCCGTTCAGGGCTTCGGCAACGTCGGCTCGACCGCCGCTTATCTCATAGCCGACCTCGGCGCAAAGGTAGTCGCAGTCAGCGACCACACTGCAGCGTTCTACTGCGCAGACGGTCTCGATGTTCACGATATGCTCGACTATGCAGCCGGCAACGGCCGCGTGCTCCAGGGCTACAAGGCTGACGGCGTGACCGAGATAGCGAAAGAGGATCTCCTCTACACCGATGCCGACTTCCTTATCCCCGCAGCGCTCGAGGGTCAGATCACTGCCGACAACGCCGACAGAGTAAAGGCGAAGTACATCGTCGAGGGCGCAAACGGTCCGACAAGCTATGAGGCGGATCAGATACTCAACGCCAAGGGCAAGATAGTTGTTCCCGACATTCTCGCAAACGCAGGCGGCGTTATCGTCTCCTACTTCGAGTGGGTGCAGAACCTGCAGTCTCTCTCCTGGTCGCTTGAAGAGGTCAACAACAAGCTCGCAGATATCCTCCTCAAGGCATTCGACGAGGTCTACGGACTGACCGAGGAGCGCGGATATCCGATGAGAACCTCCGCTTACATCATCGCTCTTCGCAGACTTGTCAAGACCAAGAAGATCAGAGGCATCTTCCCGTAAGCTATACAATAATAAATACGAGCCGTGTCGAAAGATGCGGCTCTTTTCATTTTGACAACAGTTTAAATAAAAATGTTGTAATCCGAAAGATTTTAGTGTATAATTTCCGTGACAAAGAAAAAGCAGAATCGGGGGCTCTGGTCAAACGGTCACTCCCCCTCATATAAAGCAGAAGGAGTTTATTCAATGGATAAGTATCTCATTATCAACGCAGACGATTTCGGAATGTGCAGAGCGGCAAACCTCGCTGTCATGGATCTGCTCAAGTCCGGCTCGATCACCTCTTCGACCATCATGGCTCCCTGCCCATGGGCATATGAGGCATGCCAGTTCGCAAAGAAGAACCCGCAGTTCGCCATCGGCGTGCATCTGAC
>DJQG01000139.1:2570-2751 GCA_002438685.1 Ruminococcaceae bacterium UBA6392
TTCACGAGCGAGTGGGCTACATACCGCTGGTCGCCCGTCGGCACGAGCAACACCGACAGCCTGCGCGATGAGCTCGGCTTCATGCATCCCGAAAGCATCGACGTTGAGAAGAACGCCGACATAAAAGAAGTTGCGGCTGAGATCCACGCTCAGATAAACCGCCTCAAGGCTCTCGGTCTCA
>DJQG01000139.1:2772-2914 GCA_002438685.1 Ruminococcaceae bacterium UBA6392
TCCCTCTCACCTTGACAACCACATGGGCTCGCTCTACGGCATCGAGACAGGACGCTTCGAGCTGCTTCAGCTCGTGCTCAGCATCGCCGGCGAATACGGTCTTCCGTTCCGCTTCCCCGGCACCTTCACCGACGCTCAGATG
>DJQG01000139.1:2921-3174 GCA_002438685.1 Ruminococcaceae bacterium UBA6392
GCAACACCATGCTCGACATAAAAATCGACAAGGAGCAGATCATGGGTCTCATCGGTCAGCTCAATGCCTATGCACACAGCGTCGGCGTAGCGAACCCCGATTTCCTGCTTCCCGGCGAGTGGACAGGTCCGCAGAACGACAGCTATGACAACTACCGCGACTATATATACGAGCTCTACAAGACCTTCCCCGAGGGCGTGACCGAGACTTACATCCATCCCGCACTCGAGTGCGACGAGCTCAAGGGCATCAC
>DJQG01000094.1 GCA_002438685.1 Ruminococcaceae bacterium UBA6392
ATTTTCAGATCTTAAAGTGTTAACAATCATCCCGAACATTTTGTTCACTATCTGGGCTTGACAGAGGTCGCCGCACCCTACAAATGAGCGCCAATAAAATTGCGGGCTAAAAATTTATCCCGGCTCCTTTCGGAACCGGGACTTTTGCTTTTATATTATTTTTACGGCTTCCAGATGAACCAGATGAGAAGATATCCGGTTATGACTGCCGCGAGGGTGAAGGGCACGCCGTATTTCATGAAGGTAGTCGCCTTTACCTCGTGACCCTCCTTGCGGAGAATGCCGATGCCCGCTATGTTCGCGGATGCGCCGATCGGGGTCAGGTTGCCGCCGAGGGTCGCGCCGCAGAGCAGACCGTAGTACATGATTTTCGGGTCGATGCCGAGGTTGACGGCGATGACCGGGATAACGGTGAGCATGGTAGCGGTGTAGGGAATATTGTCGATAAATGCCGAGAGAATAACGGACATCCAGACTATGACGGTGTAGACGATGAACACGCTGCCGGAGCTTCCGCCGACTTTCGATATGGCGTTGCCTATAATATCAATAACGCCCGCGTTCTTGATGCCGCCGATGACGACAAAAAGACCGGTCAGAAGAATGATGGTGTAGTAGTCGATCTCTTTGAATGCGTTCTTGACTATCTCGGTGTTCTTGCGGAACAGCTCGCGGATTATGCCGACGAAGAAGAAGAACATGCAGATAAGACCGTTGGTTATCTCGGGCTTGTAGAACTGGCCCTCAGCCGCATTACTCTTGTAGGGGATGAACGAAACGGCGATGAGCGAAACGACAGTCGCGATAAGCAGGAAGGTCGGGAACTTGTCCTCAACCTTTGTGCGGTCGTTGATATGTATCTTGTCGTTCTCCTTGCGGAACATGAAGAGGATTATCAGCGCGCTGACAAGTGCGCCCGCCTCAACGACCCAGAACATGCCGGGCTTGCCCTCGTCAACGAAGAAGTCGGAGAAATCGAGGTTCGCCGCCTTTGCGAGCAGAATCGAAGTCGTGTCGCCGACGAGAGTCGCCGCACCCTGGAGGTTCGACGAAACGGCGATGCAGATAATGCTCGGAACAGGGGAGATGTTGAGCTTCTTGCACAGCGCAAGCGCGACGGGCGCTATCATAAGAACGGTAGCAACATTGTCAACGAACGCGGAAACGATGCCCGCGAAAAGGCTCATGCAGACGACTGCCCATTTGACGTTGGGCATCTTCGAGATGAGAACGTCGCTCATCAGCTGGGGCATCTTCGACTCGATGAAGAGATAGACAGTGCCCATCGTGCCGGCTATCATCATGATGACGTTCCAGTCGATTTCGCCGACAGCTGCTTTGAAAGTATAGCTGAAAGAGTTCCCCGAACCGAGGGAGAAAAAGTCCGCGCCGAAAAGGTCGGGCCTGAATGCGGCAATAGTGCCGAGGATAACGAAGATAACTGCCGATGCAACAGCGACATAGGGGCGGATCTTCTGAAACGCCATCATAAGAATATACGTCGCCGCGAAGAGCACCAGTGCGGTTATAGTGATACTGCTCATGCTTCACACTCCAAAATGTTTTTTTCGCAGCGAACGCTCAGCGACTGATTTTTTCCCAAAGAAAAACGCGCCCCCTACCGGAGCGCAAAACCGCCACTTCATTTTAAGCATGGCAACACAAAAACGCATTGCTTCAACCTCAAATAAATAATCCGCATTTTCGACGGATTATGACAGACTCCACCACTCATTATTCGGCTGCAAAGGACATTATATAAAATTTTTCCATAGCCGTCAAGGACTTTTTGACTATTTTTGCAACTGCCTATATCAGTTCGGATATAACCGCGTTTGAGACGAGAAAGCCCTGCCTTGTCAGCGCAATGTGCTCGCTGTCGCAGACCGTCAGACCGGCTTTTGAAAACTCAATGCATTTTTTGATTATATCCTCCGGCACGCCGTGTCCGAACCGCTCTTTGACTTTTGAAAACACAAGCCCTTCGGTCAGCCGCAGCCGGAGCATGAGATATTCTTCAAAGCTCCCGCCCTCGCCGTCATCCGTGGGCTCGCAGCCCGCGATAAAGTTATTTATATCTCGCGGGAAAAAGAACCTCCTGCCGTCTATAAACGAGTGCGCCGCCGAACCTATGCCGAGATATTCGCCGCAGTCCCAGTATTTCAGATTGTGGCGGCTCTCATATCCCGGCTCTGCAAAGTTCGATATCTCATATTGAATGAATCCGCGCTTTTCGAGCACCTTGCACGCGGTCTGATACAGCTCACAGGTCGCATCCTCGTCCGGCAGAATAAGCTCGCCGCGCTTTTCGTAAAAACGCGTGCCCTCTTCGATTTTTAATATATATGCGCTGACATGGCGAACTCCCGCGTCCGCGCAGAATGCGATGCTGTCCTTGAGCGAATCGACCGTCTGACCGGGGACGGCGAGCATGAGGTCGAGCGATATATTATCTATCCCCGCGTCTTGCGCGCGCTTTACGGCGAGCGAAACATCATTTCTGCCGCTGAGCCTGCCGAGCGCGCGGCGTTCGCCGTCGTTTGCCGACTGCATGCCCATGGATATCCTGTTGACTCCCGCTTCTCTGAGCAGAGCGAAATCAAGATTTTTTTTCGCCGCGTCAAACGGATTGATTTCAACTGTTATCTCGCATTCTGAAGAAGAAAACTCACTCGCCGCGCCGATAATCCTGCAGAGCCTCTCCGCTCCCAGCGCCGACGGGGTGCCGCCGCCGATATATACGGTGTCCGCAGTTATGTTATATTTTTTTGCCAGAGCGGGAATACGGCGGATGAGCGTGTCGGTGTAGACATCCGCCGCGTTTTCGTCAAGGCGCAGAGAATAAAAATCGCAGTAGGGGCACTTGCTGCGGCAGAACGGTATGTGAATATATAACCCCACGTTTTTGCCTTTCGTTTTTCCGCACCTCCCGTAAATTACCGTTTTATAATAATGTATAATAACACAAAGATGTTATTTAAACAATCCGTATACGGCATTTTTGCCTAATTTTATGCGGAAAAACACAACTTTTTGTATGGTAATTGTTGCTTTTTGCCAGAAGCTGTGTTATAATCATAAAGCGTGATTTTTTAAATAGGAGGTCGTCTTTTGGCACAGGAACAGACAGCCGCGGTCAATCCGCAGGCAGGATCCGGCGAAGATTCGTCAGGATACGTCTTTCAGAACAGACGTTATGTCGGGACGAAAGAGACTGTCGCTTACGTCGTCTATGATATGTCGCAGAGCTTCAATATCAACGCGTATTCGCAGAGATTCGTAACCAACATTCTTCAGGTCAGCCTGAAGTTACAGCGAATAGCGAATGTCATCAACGGTATCTGGGACGTTATCAACGATGTGCTTTTCGGTGCGATAGTTGACAAGACGAGAACCCGCTGGGGCAAGTTCAAGCCCTATCTCGTCGCGCTCGGTATCCCCGGAACCATCGGTACGTGCATTTATTGGCTCATGCCCCTCATATTTGCGGGCAGAGGTCCGAACGATATCTGGAAATTCATTGGATATCTTCTTCTTATGGTCGTGCGTGAAGGCGCGGGAACATTCCGCGATATCGCACAGAAGGGTATCCAGTCTACAATAACCCCGCACCCTGTTGACAGAACGAGAATCATAACTCTTGCAAACTTCGCCTCCGGCTTCCTCGGAGAGAAGCTGCCCGAGCAGATTATGACCGTTCTCCTTGACCTTATCGGCAGAAATAAGATCAAGCTTACTCTTCAAGGCACTTTTGTCGGCATGGGTATTTTCACTGCCGTTGTCGCAGGCGCAGGTGCTATGTGGTTCTTCTTTATCTGTAAAGAGAGAGTTATGCAGTCCGTCGAGCGTCCGAGCATCAAGGCTGGTATAAAGTCGATAATCAACAACAAACCGATACTTCTTATGACGCTTTCCAAGATGCTCAGCGGCTTCTCGGTCGGCGGCAGCAAATCGGACTACCTTATCGACGTTCTGAACTTCGCTTCACTCAATATTATCACCGGTATCCCCGGCTCGATAATCAACCCCATCAGCTATGCGATAGTCCCGTGGTTCAGACGGCACTTCTCGAGCCGCTTCCTCTATATCATGGGTACATATGTCGGTGATATCCTGCTCGTTCCTGTGTTCCTCGTCGGCTGCATCGGCGGCAAAAAGCACGGACTTTATAAGAAGGTCGTTCCCATGGCGATCGCCCTCACTTTGTGGGAGACGCTGTTTATGGTGTTCTACGGCGTGCGTAAGGTCATACCGACCGAGATGTACAACGAGGCCATGGACTACTGCGAATGGAAGAACGGCTACCGTACAGAGGGCATGACGAGCGTTGCGCAGGGTCTTGCTCAGAAGCTTTCGAGCATCGTCAGCAGCTATATCGCGCTGTTCATCAAACAGCTTATCGGCTACGACCTGACTGCCTACACAAGAGGCACCGCGCAGTCCGATAACACCAAGTTCGGTCTGTTCGCAATGTTCACCATCATCCCGTTCATCACAACCTCCCTCGGTATCATCCCGATGCTCTTCTATGATTTGAACGACAAGAAGAAGGAGAAGATGTACGAGGAGCTGCTCGAGAGAAGAGCCGCAATGTCCAAGGAGGCAACCTCCGGCGACCTTGAAGCGCTCGAAAAACTCGCCAAGGCTCAGATGGAGATCGGCAACAGCAAAAACGAGCTGTAAAGACTTCCTCATAACAAATAGAATTTATCCTCCGTATGTAATGTACGGAGGATTTTTTGTTTCTACTTTTGTATACAGAAATATACAGTTCGAATTTTATACACATTAGAGCAACAATGTTTAATAAAACTGTTGCAATTGCATAAAAATTATGTTATGATTCAAAAGTAAAAAAATGCAGACAGGAGGTAATGCTTTGGCAGAAGAAGTAAAAACCGCTGCGGTCGGCGATCAAGCCGGCGGTAATGCCGAAAATAGCGGATATGTTTATCAGAACAGACGCTATGTCGGAACCAAAGAGACAGTTGCATATGTCGTCTACGATATGTCGCAGAGCTTCAATATCAATACATATTCCGGACGCTTTGTCACCAACATTCTCCAGGTCAGTCTCAGGTTCCAGCGTATCGCAAATGTCATCAACGGCATCTGGGATGTTATCAACGATGTTCTTTTCGGCGCAATAGTCGACAAGACGAGAACAAGATGGGGAAAATTCAAGCCTTATCTCGTTGCGCTCGGTATTCCCGGAACGATAGGAACATGCATTTACTGGCTGCTGCCAATATTATTCTCGGGCAGAGGGCAGGAGGATATCTGGAAATTTATCGGATATCTCGCGCTGATGGTCGTGCGAGAGGGCGCGGGAACATTCAGAGCGATAGCCCAGAAGGGTATTCAGGCGACAATAACGCCGCACCCCGTTGACCGAACGCGACTGATAACGATTGCCGATTTCGTCTCCGGTGCGCTCGGCGAAAAGCTGCCGGAACAGATAATGACGATTCTGCTCGATCTTATAGGCAGAAATAAAGTCAAGCTCACCCTTCAGGGAACGTTCGTTACCATGGGTCTGTTTACCGCTATAGTCGCGGGCGCGGGTGCGCTGTGGTTCTTCCTTATCTGTAAGGAGCGAGTCATGCAGTCCGTTGAGACGCCGAGCCTTAAAGCGAGTATCAAGTCGATAATCAACAACAAGCCGATTTTGCTTATGACGCTGTCGAGTATGCTCAGCGGATTTGCAGTCGGCGGAAGTAAGCAGGACTATTATATAGATGTTCTCAATTTCGCTTCCCTCGGTCTTATTACCGGTATCCCCGGCTCCATAATCAATCCGTTCAGCTATATGGCTGTGCCGTGGTTCAGACGGCATTTCTCGAGCCGCTTCCTGTATATTATAGGAAACAAGATAGACGGTATATTGCTCGTCCCCGTGTTCTTAGTCGGCTGCATCGGCGGCAAGAAGCACGGACTTTATAAGAACGTTTGGGTCATGGGTATCGCAATGACACTTTGGGAGACTATATTCATGATCTTCTACGGCGTGCGCCGCATAATCCCGACCGAGATGTACAACGAAGCTATGGATTACTGCGAGTGGAAGAACGGCTACCGTACCGAGGGCATGACGAGCGTCGCTCAGGGTCTCGCCCAGAAGCTTTCGGGCATCGTCAGCAACTATATTTCCACATGGATAAAGCAGCTTATAGGCTATGACCTCACGCTCTATGTCAGAGGTACCGCGCAGTCCGATTCCACAAAGTTCGGTCTGTTCGCAATGTTCACCATTGTCCCGTTCCTCACCGGTATCGTCAGCATCGTTCCGATGCTCTTCTATGACCTGAACGGTAAGAAGAAGGAGCAGATGTATGAGGAACTTCTTGAAAGAAGAGCGGCTCTCTCCAAGGAAGCCACGCTGGGCGACCTTGAGGCGCTTGAAAAGCTTGCCAAAGCTCAGGTGGAGATAGGCAACAGGAAGCAGGAACTTTAATAAAATCAAAGAGCACTGCATATCAGACGACAATAAAGCAGCATCAGTCCCGGCAGACTTTACTGCCGGGACTTTTTGCATATATAAAGCTGCATAATATGACAAAACAGGTTGATAATTGGGGATTTGTCTATCGCTCTATCCATAGCAAAGTAAAAGCGAGAGACTCAACCAATTTTTATAATCAAGCCTTCAATAGCCGCGCCGCAGTGTTCGAAGTCTGTCTGGGAAAGGCGAGGGAACGG
>DJQG01000073.1 GCA_002438685.1 Ruminococcaceae bacterium UBA6392
TGATATCCCCGCCGCGAGCCCGGTCATGCTCAGAATGAGTATGCAGCTTATCATAAATCGCTTCGCGGTGACCGTGAATGTTTCTGCCTTTTTATTATTTTTGCGCCTTTTCATGGAATACCCCCGTTCTGCGGGAAGTATTCCCTTTTTTATGCGGAATATTCGTCGAGCAGCTTTGCAATGGCTGTACCGACCAGTCTGCCGGAATATGCGGCCTCTTCGAGCGTATTTGCGTCGCTGCCCATCTCGAGCAAAAGATTGCAGTGCGACAGATTCATGTTGTATTTGCGCTGTGAAAAGAGTATAGGTCTCATCAGTCCCGGATACATCGTCTCGCAGGTCTGCTGCAATCTGACCGCAAAGCGCAGATTCTGTTCCCAGTCGGGAAAGTCCTTGACTTTGCCCTCCTGCGCCCCGGTGATTATCATAATTTGCGCCGCCTTTTTGCCGTTTATCTCCGCAGTCGGTTTTATCTTGTTGCCATTGCTTAGGTGTATAGCGTCGCGGTGGATATCAAGTACAACTTGAATCGACGGGTATTTCTTGAGATAAGCCTCAACATTGACTTTCGAGTGGTCATATGCTCCGGTGTATTTCCTGTCGTGTATCTCCGTGTCGTGGATCACTTTGTAGCCGGATTTTTCGAGCATTTTTGTGATTTCATCGCCGACACGCACCATGTTTCGGCTTTTATCCTCTCCGCGCCCGGTGTAGCTGTTAGTGTAGAATCCGCGGTCGAGCATCTCATAGCCCTCGGTCGTGTGCGTGTGGAAAATGAGCACGACGGGCTGAGATTTGTCAACGGCTTTCAGGTCGATCGGCTCGTTCAGAACTTTTTCTATGTTTATAGATTTTGTCTGCGTAGTGTTCTTGACGCAGATGTTTTTATATGTGTTGGTCGCGTTGGCTTTTCCATATTTCGTCTCGACTATCTTGCCGTCGCCTTTTTCAGAATTGTGCTTCGATTCAAATTCCGCCATCGCCGCTAAAATATCCGAGGGTGTCGCCGCGATGTCAAAGCTCTTTTCCGTCTCGCTCGCTTTCTCTTCCGATTCCGGCGCATTCCTGCTCTGCACTGTGGCGCTCGCCTGTGCCTCATTCTCAGTGGTCTCTGTTTTGTCCTTGACGGAAGGGGAGTTAGTTTTTATGTATTCTATCCCGCCCTCGGGCATGGCAAGTCCCGCGCTTATCAGCGCAAGCTTCGTTCCGCCGACGCCGAACAGCAGCAGCGACGCCATGAGAATGACCGTTATTGCGAGGGCGGGCAGCCCGCCGGCAAACGACGGCAGACGGAATGTACGGTATATTTTTGTCTTTCTTCCTTTTTTCATTTCGATTATCGCGCCTTTCATCATGCTGTGAAAATTATATGATGAAATCCTCGCGGTTATGTTAGACTGACTTTAATAAGAGTGAATATTCACTGAATGGTATATTGTAATTGTGAATAAACAGTTAACAAACAGCGCTGTGAGTTACAAAAATATATTTATATCAGAATTAAAACGACGAGTTTTCAACAGTTTCCACACAGTTATCCACATTGTCAAGTGATTTGCTTTACACTTTCGTTATATTCATCGGGACTGAATAATATCCGCAATATTCATTTATCCCGCCCATTCCTGTTTGATAAAAGAATATTCCCGAGAGGCTGTTCATACGCCTCGAAGCTATAAAAAGAAAAATAAGTGCCACCGTCAGCACTGCTGCGGCAGTCCACATTCTGATTATTTTTTCGTTCGGATTTTGCCGCATATTTTTCCCGCCCTTTCTCCTCTGCTATTCTCTGCATGTTATCCGGCAAAATTCAATGTAAAATATTACTCTTGACGAAAGCGGAAAAAGGGGATATAATATATTTGAACAAATGTTCGAAAAGGAGGAAACACCGATGGGCGACAGGGTTATTCTGCACTGCGATCTCGATAACTTTTTTGCCTCGGTGGAGTGTACCTTCAGACCGGAGCTGCGCGATGTGCCGATGGCAGTCTGCGGCAGCGAGAGCGACAGGCACGGAATAGTGCTCGCGAAAAACCAGCTTGCCAAAAAGGCGGGAGTGAAAACCGCACAGACCGTCTGGCAGGCGCGCTCGCTCTGTCCTCAGCTCGTCTGCGTGCCGCCGCATATGGACAAATACCGCGAGTTCTCCGTCCTCGCAAGACAGATATATTTAAGATATACCGACCTCGTCGAGCCGTTCAGCATCGACGAGTGCTGGCTCGATGTGACCGGCAGCGCTCTGCTTTTTGGCTCGGGAGAAGAGATAGCGCAAAGAATCTCCGCCGATATGCAAAATGAACTCGGTATAACCGTCTCAATCGGCGTCAGCTTCTGCAAATTTTTTTCAAAGCTTTCAAGCGATATCAATAAGCCGAACGGCATATTCTCGGCGAATCGCAGCGATTATAAAGAAAAGCTCTATCCGCGCCCTGTGACGGAGCTTATGGGCGTCGGCGGCTCAACGCGCGACAAGCTCTTTTCGGTCGGCATATTTACTATCGGCGATCTTGCCGCCGCATCAAACGAGCTTGTCAAGCAGCTGCTCGGCAAGCCGGGCGATTACCTCTTGAAAGCTGTCCGGGGACTTGACTGCGACCCCGTCCGCCGTTACGGCGACAAGCCTGCGCCCAAAAGCATCGGGCGCAGCGTGACTATGCCAGAGGATGTTACCGACGCTCTGCGCGTGCGCGGAATTTTTGCCGAGCTTGCCGATGATATATCCTCGAAGCTGCGCCGTGAGGGTATGCTCGCCGGTGTGGTTCAGGTGCAGATAAAAGATAATACTTTCAAAACCTCGCAGTATCAGAAAAAGCTTTCAAACCCGACCCGTATCGCCGATGAGCTTCTTGCGGCGGCGATAGGGCTTGTCCGCTCGAATAACGCTCTTCGCGTGCCCGCGCGCCTTGTCGGCATGACCGCCTGCGACCTTGTCGGCGAGGATGAGGGCTTTCAACTATCTTTTGACTTCGACCAGACTCATGCCGACAACATGGAACAGCTCGGCAGCCGCGTTGACGGTCTTAGAGATAAGTACGGCAAGCAGATAATCAGGCGCGCGTCCCAGCTCAATAGTGAGCAAAAAGAACCAAAGATTGAAAAATAGTTATATTTTCATAAAATTCGCGCCAAAAAATGATGAAATTGCACGAAAAAATGTTGACAAAATTTTTAAATTTGTTATCATAAACCTAATGATGCTTATCAAAGGAGTGGAATATGGATCGCGATCTCGGCAAATTCAGCGATGAACAGCTCTGCTCTATGGCCGCCTCTGGCGATGATTCCGCAATGGCAGAGCTCATCAGCCGCATAACACCGCTCGCCGGCGCAAAGGCCGCAATTTACAACAACGGCGATATCCACAGGGACGATCTTTTTCAGGAGGGTATGATAGCTTTCATAACGGCGGTCAATACCTATGACCCGAAGAAAAACGCATCGTTCAGAACATATGCCGCCGCGTGCATCAATAATCGTATTATCTCCGTGCTCAGAAGCAGAAACGCGCAGAAAAATATCCCGCAGGATATGATGCAGAACATCGACGACGGGGAAGAGGTTCAGGATTTCTCCGCCGATCCGCAGAATATATATTCCGCGCAGGAGGACGACGCAAGGTTTGAGGATCTGCTCAGCGAGAAGCTGACCGATTTTGAACGCCGCGTTCTGACTCTCAGAGCGGAAAAACTGAGCTATGAAGAAATAGCCGAGCGTCTCGGCACCAATCCGAAAGCTGTTGACAATGCTCTTCAGCGCATAAGGCGCAAACTCGCTTCCGACAGCCGTCGGTAATCGCAAATACATCCGACCGGCGCTGTTCAGATAAATGCCCGCGTAGCTTAAAAGCAGAGCGTTGAAGTTCAAAGGCGGCGGTGCGATTCCGTCCAGGGGCGACTATACTATCAAGTGAGGTTAGACAAATGTACGAAGACAAGACTCTCATCTGCAAAGACTGCCATAAGGAATTCGTTTTCACGGCCGGCGAGCAGGAGTTCTATGCTGAGAAAGGCTTTGTAAACGAGCCACAGCGTTGCAAGGCTTGCCGCCAGGCGAAGAAGGCAAGCACGATGTACGAGGCAGTTTGCGATGATTGCGGCGGAGTCGCAAGAGTTCCTTTCAAGCCCAGCGAGGATAAGCCTGTTTATTGCAGTGCTTGCTTTGAGAAGAGAAAAAACAACGCATAAGGATATTTTAATATAGTTCTATGCAAACGGAGCAGGGCGGTTTATACCGTCCTGCTCCGTTTTTGCGTTTTATTTGTGTGCAGAAGCTATTAGCTTCTTGCGCTTTTTATTTCAGCCTTTCTTCAAAATCAACTATGCGGCAGTTTGAATATCTCTTGAGACATTCGTCGAACCCGCAGCTGAGAAAATCCGAGTCGTGGCAGTCGGAGGAGAGAATGAATTCGCCGCCGCGCTCGGTGATGTACTCGGCGATGTCCAGTGCGGGGTATGGAGTCACGCGGCAGTTTCTTGCGATAGCTCCGGTGTTTATCTCGAACGGTACCTTGAGCTTCAGCAGTTCGTCTGCGGCCGCCTGCCACGCCTTAATATATCGCGTGTCTTTCGTCGAAAACAGGCAGTCGTTCTCGTTGAACTTGGTCACAAGATCAAAATGCCCGATGAGTGACGGGTTTATTTTTTCTCCGAGCTTCGCGACATTTTCATAATATGCCTGCGAAAAGCTTATAAACTAGCCGCCGAAATATTTGTTGACATAGTCGATTTGGTGCTGCGCCGGCGATTCGTCAACGGGGACATAAACATCTCCCGCCTTCACATAGTGAACCGAACCGATCGTGTAGTCAAATTCTGACAGATCAGTTTCGTCTGTATAGAGATCTGCCTCAAGACCGATGTATATCCTGATTTTGTCCGCGTATTTTTCACGCAGGGCTTTGAGCTCGTCTATATATCTGCGCGTCTCATCTGTCGTCATGCAGTATGACGGGTCAATCGATGTGTGCGAATGTCCGGAGAACCCGAGTGCCGTGAAGCCCTGATTTATTGCGGCAAGAATCATTTCCTCTGCGGTGTTCTTTCCGTCGCAGTATGTTGTGTGAGTGTGAAAATTTTTCAGTTCCATGTCTTTGCCCTACTTTCTGAGTGATCTGTTTATTGCGCAGAGTATGCCGCGTATCGAAGCGTAGTTGATGTTGTGCGAGATGCCGACGCCGAACAGCTGCTTGCCGGCAGGCGAGGTGAGGTGAATGTAGGAGACAGCCTTTGCGTCCGAGCCTATCGATATGGCGTGCTCGGAGTAGTCGACGAAGCTGTATCCCGTCACGCCGACCGTCGCGAGCGCGTTGAAGAATGCGTCGATAGGACCGTTACCTTTGCCGATGATTTTTCTGTCTCCGTCGCCGTCGTGGCGTAGCACACCTTCAAACCTGACCTTCGGCGAGGTGTCGTTGACTTCGTTCTCTTCGTAGAATTTGTGGCTGATGAGCGAATATGGACCGTGAATGTCGATATATTCGCGCCTGAACAGCTCCATGACCTCGTCCGCGCTTATCTCCCTGCCGACCTCGTCGCAGTAGTGCTTGACCGCACGTCCGAATTCGGGATGCATCGCCTTTGGAAGATTGTAGCCGAAGTTGTTCGCCATAACGAATGCCGCGCCACCCTTGCCGGACTGGCTGTTGATGCGGATTATCGGCTCGTATTCGCGCCCGAGATCGGACGGGTCTATCGGAAGATACGGCACTTCCCAGTAGTCGCCGCCGTGGTCTTTCATATATTGCTCGCCCTTGTTTATCGCGTCCTGATGTGAGCCGGAGAACGCAGTGAAAACAAGCTCGCCCGAGTACGGATGGCGCGGCTCAACATGCATGTGTGTCGTGCGCTCGTATATATCTTTTATCGCGTTTATATCGTGTAGGTCAAGCGCCGGGTCGATGCCTTGGGTATAAAGATTGAGCGCAAGGGTTA
>DJQG01000057.1 GCA_002438685.1 Ruminococcaceae bacterium UBA6392
GCTGAACTTTTCGAGCGTCGCGGCGGCTGCCGTGCTCGTCGGCGTTATACTCATGCTCGCGTCGAAAAAGACCGTTGTCAAGAATCTCGGCGCAATATTCACGGGCTTCGGTCTGCTCTTCCTCGGTATCGATATGATGTCCGATTCCATGGCTCCGCTCAGAGAGAGCGCAGGCTTCATGAACTTTATCGTCACCGTATCGGAGTCGCCTCTGCGCCCGCTGTTCGGTATCATCCTCGGCATAGTCATGACCGCCGTGCTCCAGAGTTCGTCGGCTTCCGTCGGCGTGCTCCAGACTCTCGCTATGCAGGGACTCGTGCCGCTCAAGTTCTCCGTTTTCGTCCTCTTCGGTCAGAATATCGGAACCTGCCTCACGGCACTCTTCTCGACCGTCGGCGCGAAGAAAAACTCGAAGCGCGCCGCAGTTATCCACCTGCTCTTCAACTTTATCGGCACGGGCATATTCATTCTTATCGCCCTGCTCACTCCCTATGTCGAGTGGATAGAGAAGCTGTCGCCCGACCCGATGGCGCAGATAGCCATATCGCATATCGTGTTCAATATCGTCTCGACCGTTATTATGTTCCCGTTCGCGAAAGTTCTCGTCAAGCTCTCCTGCCTGCTCGTTCCCGGCAAAGATGACAGCGAGAGCGAGATGCACTGCAAGTTTATCGACGACCGCCTGCTCAATACGCCGCCCTTCGCTGTCATGCAGGTCAGCAAGGAGGTTGCCCGCATGGCGAAGCTCGCGCGCGATAACTTTGAGACAAGCGCCCACGCGCTCATAAACCGCAGCGATAAGGATCTCGACAAGGTCATGGAAAACGAAGAGGTCATAAACTACCTCAACCATCATATAACATCATATCTCGTCAAGCTCAACGCTCTTGATATAACCGACAGCGACTCGGATTATATCGCCCGCGTTTTCCACGCGATAAACGATATCGAGCGCGTCGGCGACCATGCGATAAACCTCGCCGAAGCGGCTCAGCACAATATCGGCGACGGGCTCAAGTTCTCCGACCCCGCGAGGGAGGAGCTCAACCAGCTCTGCGGCAGTGTCGTTACATTGCTTGAGCGCTCGATAGCGGCGTTTGATAACCAGTCGCTCAGCGACGACGAAGCCAAGAAACTCTCCGACCTCGAGGAGCATATCGACGACCTGACCCTCGAGTGCCAGGATTCGCATATCTTCCGCCTCAACCGCAAGGAGTGCAATACCGAAGCGGGCATGCTCTATCTCAACACCATAACCGACTTCGAGCGTGTCGGCGACCACGCCATAAACATCGCTTTTCTTGCAAGATCAAAATAATTTTCAAAATACCCTTGCATTTTGCAGGGGTATGATGTAGAATAAGAACAGAACATTTGTACGAACAAAATTTCAGCTCCCCGAAAGGACGGAACGAATATGGCAGATAAACAGAAAGCGCTTGAAACTGCGATATCGCAGATAGAGAAGAATTTCGGCAAAGGCTCGATAATGAGACTCGGTCAGAACACGGCAATGAATGTCGAGGCTATCTCGACCGGCTCCGTTACCCTCGACGCCGCCACCGGTATCGGCGGACTTCCGCGCGGCAGAATAATCGAGATATACGGTCCCGAGTCGTCCGGTAAAACCACTCTCGCGCTCCATGTTGTCGCCGAGGCTCAGAAAATGGGCGGCGAGGCTGCGTTCATCGATGCCGAGCACGCGCTCGATCCCGTATATGCCGCGAATCTCGGCGTTGATGTTGATTCTCTTCTCGTCTCTCAGCCGGACAACGGCGAGCAGGCGCTCGAGATAACCGAAGCTCTGACCCGTTCGGGTGCTATCGATGTTATAGTCGTAGACTCCGTTGCGGCTCTCGTTCCGCGCTCGGAGATCGAGGGCGATATGGGCGACTCCCATGTCGGTCTCCACGCGCGCCTTATGTCGCAGGCTCTCAGAAAGCTCGCGGGCGCGATTTCAAAGTCGAATACTATTATAATTTTCATAAACCAGCTGCGTGAAAAGGTTGGCGTTGTCTATGGCAACCCCGAGGTCACTACCGGCGGTCGTGCGCTGAAGTTCTATGCTTCTATCCGCATCGATGTCCGCAAGATAGAGCAGCTCAAAGGATCCGGCAACGAGTTTATCGGCTCGCGCACAAGGGCTAAGATAGTCAAGAACAAAGTTGCTCCGCCCTTCAAAGAGGCTGAGTTCGATATCATGTATGGCAAGGGCATATCCAAGGTCGGCGAAATACTCGACCTCGCCGTAAAATATGATATCATCCACAAGAGCGGCGCGTGGTTCTCCTATAACGAGAACCGCCTCGGTCAGGGCAGAGACAACGTCAAGAATTATATCGGCGAGCATCCCGATTTCATGGAGGAGCTTGAAGCTCAGGTTCGCGAGCGCCTTATGGCGGAGAGCAACGCCGCAAGAGCCGCCGCGAAGCCTGCTGAGAAGCCCGCGCCTGCCGCCAAGCCCGCACCCGCCGCGATGCCCAAGAAGCCCACGAGCCGTTCCGGCGCAAAGGCGAAGCTTGACATCGTTGTTGATGACGACGATTGATGAAGATAACGGCGCAGCAGGGCAGGGGACAAAAAATACATATACTTGTCGACGGGGAGTACCGTCTGACCGTTACCCGGGATTTCTGGGCGAGTCGGAATATACGCTCCGGCGATGAAATTGACGATGCGGAGTTTGCCGCCTTTTGCGAGGCGGCAGGCTCCTGCCGTGCATTTAACGCGGCTGTCGATATTCTCTCGCGGCGCGACCATTCGTCAAAGGAGCTCCGGCGGAAGGTTGCCCGCCGCTCCGGCGCGGAGTTTGCGCGCGAGGCGGTCGAACGCCTTGAAGAGATGGGCTATGTCAACGACGAGCGCTATGCCCACAATCTCGCGCAGGAGCTGTATGAGCGGCGCGGCATGGGCAAAAAGCGCATCGAACAGGAATTAAGACAGCGCGGAATATCGCGCGAGACGGCGAGCGAATGCGCCGAAGAGCTCGACGGCGACGACATTGAGCGGATAAAAAATCTGCTTGAGACCAAATTCGCCGGCAAATTTTCCGATGAAAAGGGCAGACGGCGCACCTTCAATGCCCTGACCCGCCTCGGCTATGGCTATTCCGATATCCGTTCGGCAATGCGCTCTGTGGACGAGGAATATGAAGATACGGACGATCAATTTTCCTGTTAGAAGATAAGAAAAGGAAAAAATAGTGTATAATTTCTGTTATCAAGCGAAAGGAAGAACTGTTTGATGAAGAAAAGAAGAGTTTTATTCGTGTCGCTCGGCTGCCCGAAGAATCAGGTCGACGGTGAGCTGATGCTCGCAAAGCTTCAGAACGCCGGATTTGAAAATGCGGACAATTTTGAGCGCCTCGATGCAGTTATAGTCAACACCTGCGCGTTTATCGACTCCGCCAAGCAGGAGGCTATCGACACGATTCTGGAGATGGTCGGTCTCAAAAAAGACGGACTCGTCCGCGCGGTCATTGTCACCGGATGCCTCGCCGAGCGCTACCGCGACGAGATACTTCAGGAGATTCCCGAGGTCGATGCGGTCGTCGGCATCGGCGCAAACGGCGATATCGACAAGATAGTCGACGAAGTTCTCGACGGCAAGCAGACCAATGTTTTCCCCGACAAAAAAGAGCTTCCCATGTGCGGCGAGCGCGTGCTCACCACTCCCGATTACTGGGCGTATCTCAAGATAGCCGAGGGCTGCTCGAACTGCTGCACCTATTGCTCCATCCCGTCCATCCGTGGATCTTTCCGCAGCCGCGACGAGGAGAGCATAGTCGAAGAGGCAAAGACCCTCGCGAACGGGGGCGTCAAAGAGCTCGTGCTTATCGCACAGGATGTCTCATCCTACGGCATTGATATCTACGGCGAATACAGGCTCGCTCATCTGCTTGATTTGCTCTGTGAGATTGACGGCATCGAGTGGATACGCCTGCTCTATTGCTATCCCGATAAGATAACTGACGAGCTTATCGACACCATGGCTTCCCAGCCCAAGGTGCTCCATTATATAGACCTGCCTCTCCAGCACGCGGACGATAAAATCCTCAAGGCGATGAACCGCCACAGCACTGCGGAAGAGACCCGCGAGGTCATAAGAAAACTGCGTGAGCGTATGCCGGATATCGCTATCCGCACGACGTTCATTGTCGGCTTCCCCGGCGAGGGCGACGACGAGTTTGAGACTCTCGCCGAGTTCGTCAACGAGGAGGAGTTCGAGCGCCTCGGCTGCTTCGAATATTCCCCGCAGGAGGGCACACCCGCCGCAAAGATGGAGAATCAGGTCGACGATGATGTCAAATCCCGCCGCGCCGAGGTCATCATGCAGGATCAGTATGAGATAATGACCGAGAAGAACAACAATATGATCGGCAAGACCCTGCGCGTGCTCACCGAGAGCTACGATGATTATACCGACAGCTACTCGGGTCGCTCGTATATGGACGCGCCCGATATCGACGGCAAGATAATCTTCACCTCGCCCGATTTCATAAAAGAAGGCGAGTTCGCCGATGTCGAGATACTCGGCGTCAACGAGTATGACCTGCTCGGAAGAACAGTAAAATAAACCCGGAAAGGGGAATTGAAATGCAGAAGCTGAATCTGCCCAATAAACTGACGCTCATAAGAATGTTCCTCGCGCCTATTTATCTCGCGCTGATGCTTATTGAGTTCCCTTATCATTACATAGTCGCACTCGCCGTTTTCTCAGTCGCGTCGCTGACCGATATGCTCGACGGCAAAATTGCGCGAAAGAATCATCTCATCACCGTTTTCGGCAAGCTTCTCGACCCGCTCGCCGATAAAATGCTCACCACCGCCGCTCTGCTCGCATTCATGCGCGAGGGCTGGTGCAGCATCTGGATTGTTATGATAGTCCTCACCCGCGAGTTCGCCGTTGCAGGCGTCCGCCTTATCGCCACGGCGCAGGGCATTGTCATCCCCGCAAACTATTGGGGCAAGGCGAAAACCGTCAGCCAGATGGTGTTCACTATCGTTATTATGCTCCTCGCCGAGCTTGACGCGACGTTTGGCATTTTTGCAAACGCCGGCTGGTTTACTCTCGCGAGAGTGTCGAATATCATGCTCTGGATAACCGCCGTTCTGACGGTCGTTTCGGGCATCACATATTTTGTGGACAGCAAAAAACTTATTGACTTTTCCAAGTGATTTCAATATAATGATTAGTGGATATGCGAGTCATATCGGCTGACAAAAACCAAAAAATAACATGCGTTTATCGGGAGAAGTAGCCGGATATCCGCGGCATCAGAGAGGGAGCCCGAAGCTGAGAAAGCTCCTTGCCGTATGAAGACGAAATGCACCCGTCAGCACGCAGGGGGAACAGCAGTATCCCTGCGCGGAAGGCACCGTTATCGCCCGGGCGCGTATTTGCGCGCAGAGATATAAACAGGAGTGGAACCGCGCTCAGGCGCCTCCGTTGTCCGTAAGGATAACGGAGGCTTTTTATATATTGAACTGCTGTATGGGCGGATATCATCCGCCCGCGAAAATATGCATATGCACTCCAAACAATCCACGCCGCATCGCGGCGGCAATTTTATCCGAGCTCAAGGAGTTGATATTTATGTTTGACAGGCTCAGGGAGGATATAAGCACCTTCAAACGGCGCGACCCCGCCGCGAGAAGCGCGCTCGAAATCTTCTTCCTCTATCCGGGTCTTAAAGCCATAAGAATGCACCGCAGAGCCAATTGGTGCTATCGCCACAGGATGTTTTTCCTCGCACGCTGGATATCGCAGAGGGCTGCGCGTAAAACAGGCATAGAGATACACCCGGCGGCGACCATCGGCAGGCGCTTTTTCATCGACCACGGCACCGGCGTCGTTATCGGCGAGACCACCGTTATCGGCGACGATGTTATGATATATCAGGGCGTGACACTCGGCGGTACCGGCAAGGATACCGGCAAACGCCATCCGACTATCGGCAACAATGTCATGATCGGCGCGGGCGCAAAGGTGCTCGGACCGTTCAAAGTCGGCGACAACTCGAATATCGCCGCGGGCGCGGTGGTTCTCGATGAAATTCCGCCCGACTGTACCGCCGTCGGCGTGCCGGCTCATATCGTTCGCCGCAACGGAGTCAGGGTCGACGACCTCGACCAGGTGCATATACCCGACCCGGTCGCGCAGGAGCTCTGCAGGCTCGAACATCAGGTCTCTCAGCTGAGAAAACAGCTTGAGGAGCAGGAAAACACACAGGAAATTGACTGAAAGGAAGATATAAATGAAAGTCTATAACACTCTCACAAGAAAAAAAGAAGAGCTTGTTCCGATAACCCCGGGCGAGATCAAGATGTACGCCTGCGGTCCGACCGTGTATAACTATATCCATATCGGCAACGCCCGCCCGCTGTGCATCTTCGATATCCTGCGCCGATATCTTGAATATCGCGGCTACAAAGTGAAGTTCGTCCAGAATTTCACGGATATTGACGATAAAATAATCAGACGCGCGAACGAGGAGCATGTTGATTTCTCAGAGATTTCCGAGCGCTATATCAAAGAGTTTTGGACTGACGCCGACGGACTCAATGTCCGCCACGCAACGATAAATCCGAAGGCTACCGAGAATATCGACGCCATCATTCAGATAATCTCGACCCTTATCGAAAAGGGCTACGCCTATGAGGCGCAGGGCGACGTTTATTTCAGCACCGAGAAGTTCAAGGATTATGGCAAGCTCTCGCATCAGCCGCTCGAGGATCTTGAGGCGGGCGCGCGTATAATGGTCGGCGAGGTCAAGCGCGAGCCGATGGATTTCGCCGTCTGGAAAGCCGCGAAGCCCGGCGAGCCCGCATGGGATTCACCGTGGGGGAAGGGCAGACCCGGCTGGCATATCGAGTGCTCCGCGATGAACTGGCGCTATCTCGGCGACACTATTGACATCCACTGCGGCGGTCAGGATCTCATATTCCCGCACCATGAGAATGAGATAGCCCAGAGCGAGTGCTTCACAGGCAAGCCGTTCGCCCATTATTGGATGCACAATGGCTATATCAACGTTGACAATGTGAAAATGTCGAAGTCCCTCGGCAATTTCTTCACCGTGCGCGACGTCGCCGAAAAATACGGCTATGAGCCGATCCGCTATCTGCTCATCTCCGCTCAGTACAGAAGCCCGATAAACTACAGCACCGATATCATCGAGCAGTGCATCGCCGCGCTCAACAGGCTCTATACCTGCCGCGATTCGCTTGATTTCGAGCTCAAGAACGCTGTTGATGCAGAGCATGACGGCGATAAGGCGATTATCGACGGCTTTGATAAGTACAGAGAGCAGTTCATCGCTGCCATGGACGACGATCTCAACACCGCCGACGCCATCGCTTCTATATTTGAGCTCGTCCGCGATATCAATACAAATGTTGTCGGCAAGACCCCCTCGAAGGCGCTTGTCGAGGGCGCGATAGCCATGTTCGACGAGCTGACCGGTGTGCTCGGACTCGTCTATAACCGCAAGACCGAGACTCTCGACAGCGATGTCGAAGTCCTTATCGAGGCGCGCACGAACGCCCGCAAGGAGAAAAATTGGGCAGAGGCAGACAGAATCAGAGATCAGCTCAAGGAAATGGGCATCGTCCTCGAGGATACCGCCCAGGGCGTGAAGTGGCACAGAGAATAAATCTATAGACAAAACGCATAAATTAATGTATAATACTATGTGACTTTTTAATTAAATTGCGGAGGTTAAGTAAGTGAACGATCTGAAAACCCGATTCTTTGACGATGTGGACAAAAACTGTCCTCTTCCGGAGTATCCCCGCCCGCAGCTTGTGCGCGAGGATTGGATGTGCCTCAATGGCGAGTGCGACTATGAGATAACCCCGGCGGGCGACGCCTGCCCGAAAGATTTCAGCGGCAAGATAATCCTGCCTTTCGCCATCGAGAGCCAGCTCTCCGGCGTTCAGCGTGCGCTTCAGCCCGACGAGCGCCTTTGGTACAGAAAGAGGTTCACTCTCGACAGCCACTTTGATGATAAGCGCTGCATTCTGCATTTCGGCGCTGTCGATTGGCAGTGCGAGGTGTTTGTCAACGGCGTCTCCGTCGGCACTCATACCGGCGGCTATTGCCCGTTCTCTTTTGATATAACCGACGAACTTGTCGACGGCGAAAACGAACTTGTTGTCAAGGTCTATGACCCGACCGACAAGGGCTGGCAGAACCGCGGCAAGCAGGTTCTCAAATCCGTCGGCTTCTGGTATACCGGAACCTCCGGAATCTGGCAGACTGTGTGGCTTGAGCCCGTGGCTCAGAGCCATATCACCTGCGTGCGTCTGACTCCCGATATCGATGCGGGCGAGATAATCGTCTCCTGCACCGGCGAGGGACTTGACGGCTGCACGATAGAGGCTGAGATTTCGCTCGGCGGCGAGCAGGTATATTCCGGCGAGATGAAGCTCAACGCGCATCTTCCCGTGCCCGACGCGAAGCTCTGGAGCCCCGAGAGCCCGACTCTCTATGACCTTGTGCTCATCGTGAAGAAAAACGGCGAAGCTGTTGATACGGTCAAGAGCTATTTCGGCATGAGAAAGTTCAGCGTCGGCAAGGATAAGCAGGGTCTGCCGCGCCTTATGCTCAATAACGAGCCCTATTTCCAGCGCGGTCTGCTCGATCAGGGCTATTGGAGCGACGGCGGTCTGACTCCGCCCAGCGACGAAGCGATGATATTCGATATCGTCGAGATGAAACGCCTTGGCTTCAATATGCTCAGAAAGCATATCAAGGTCGAACCCCTGCGCTGGTACTATCACTGCGACAGACTCGGCATGATAGTCTGGCAGGATATGGTCAGCGGTGGCGAGTATATCGGAAATATCCTCGCGGGCGTTCTGCCGAATATCGGCATCGGCGTCAAGGATAATAAATATAACTGGTTCAGCCGCGGCGAAAAAGAGTGGCGCGATGACTACCGCCGCGAGCTGTTCGAGATGATAGACAATCTCTATAACTGCACCTGCATCGGCTGCTGGGTGCCCTTCAACGAGGGCTGGGGTCAGTTCGACGCGAAGGAGATCGGCGATGCCGTCAAGGCATACGATCCCTCGAGAATCGTTGACCACGCGAGCGGCTGGTACGATCAGAAGGGCTGCGACCTCAAGAGCATGCACAAATATATCCTGCCCATCCATATGCCGAGGCTTGACGGCAGACCGTTCGTCATAAGCGAATACGGCGGATACAGCATGATTCTTGACGGTCACGTCTGGAACAAGCAGAAGAGCTTCGGCTATATCATGTTCAGGTCGAAGGAGAAGCTCTCTGCGGCTTATAAGAAGCTGCACGAGAAGCAGGTCATTCCGCTGATAAAGAAAGGACTTTGCGCCACTGTCTATACTCAGGTCAGCGACGTTGAGTTCGAAGTCAACGGAATGTATACATATGACCGCAAGGTGTTGAAGCTCGATGAAAAGACCGTGCAGGAAGTCAACTCCAAGCTGCATTTTTAAGGAAGAAAGCGACAGATGAAGTCACTGCTTATAAGACTGATAAAAAAACTCGGCGATATGCGCCGCCACCTGCTCTATTACCGCATTTGGCCTGCGGTATACAGGCACGCGGCGAAAAAGCCGATAGACGAAAAGAAGGTACTCCTCGCATCGAACAGCAAGACGCTTCCGGACAACCTGTCCTGCATGAAGCGCGAGCTTGAGGCGCGCGGAATGCACTGCACCGAGATGCTCATTCCCGCGGGAGCGGGCAGCATAAGCGCAAGGGCGGCGGAGTTCAGGCAGAATATCCGCTTCCAGCGCGAGTATGCGACGAGCAAACTCGTTTTTGTCGAGGATGCGTTCTTCCCGCTGTTCGCGAATCATCCGCGAAAGGGCACCGAGGTCATTCAGCTTTGGCACGCGTGCGGCGCGTTCAAAAAATGGGGCTATTCGACCGCGGACCTAAAGTGGGGCGCGGACAGGAAAAGCCTCGAACGCTACCCGATCCACAACACCTATACCGCAGTCACCGTGTCGGCGCGCAATATTATTCCGTATTATGCCGAGGCGTTCAACTGCCCGGAGAGCATAATCAGACCTCTCGGCGTGCCGAGAACGGATGTTTATTTTAACTCTGATTTCGTCTCCTCCGCCCGCGCGGAGATGCTCAAAAAGTTCCCGCAGATAGGGGACAGGAAGATAATCCTCTATGCCCCGACATTCCGCGGCAACTCGATCCTCAAGTCCTATATGGATCTCAAACTCGATATCGAGCGCATGAACGCGGAGCTGTCCGACGATTTCGTCCTGCTGTATAAGCTCCATCCGCAGACGGCGAAACGCTTTTCGCTCAGCGCCGAAGAGCGCGAAAAATATGAGAATTTCGTGTTCGATATCTCAAAAGATGTGCGAATCGACCTCGCCATGTGCGCGGCTGATATGCTGCTAAGCGACTATTCGTCCGTGATTTTTGAATATTCGCTGCTCAGCCGTCCGATGATATTCTTTGCCTACGATCTCGAAGAATATGACCGCGACCGCAGCTTCTATAACAAATATGAGGACTTCGTTCCCGGTCCAATAGTCTGGGACACCGAGGGCATTATTTCCGCCGTCAGGCAGACGCAGTCCGGCTTCGACAGCGTGGAAATTGAAAATTTCAGAAACTATTTTATGGACGCCTGCGACGGGCACAGCACCGCGCGCATCGCCGAAGCGTTCATGGAAAAATAAGGTGTATCATATGAAAAAGACTTTCAAAGCCGCAGCGGCATTCCTGCTCATCCTGGCGGTCGCCATAGGTATGTGCGCGTGCTCTGGCGGAGCCGGCGGCAGAGCGCCCGGCAAAAAGATCGCCATAGTCACAGCGACCCTGTCGCAGAACCCCGAGGAATATCAGCGTGCGGCTCAGCTTGCGAGCGAATATTCCTATGTCGAGCACGTTGTCTATACCGACACGCGCGTCGGCACTTCGGGCATTCTCGATTTCTATAAGCGCGTCAACGATATCGCTTCCGATACGAGCTACGGCGCGATAGTTATCGCAAGAGCGAATCTCGGAGCCGTCGCGGCAGTCAGAGCGGCAAAGGCGAAGAACCCAGAAAAGCTAATCGTCTGCACGGCTCCCGAGGAGAATATCCAGACTCTTGCGAAGTCCGCCGATGCGATTCTTGCAATAGACACCGCCAAGGACGCGGCAATGATGGTTGAAGAGGCGCACGGACGCGGCGCGCAGGTCTTTGTCTATTACGCCACCGGCGTTCAGCAGAGCACCCCGAGCATCAAGGAGTCGCGCGAGGCGGCTGAGAAGAAGTGCGAGGAGCTCGGCATGACATATAAATTTGTCAACTGCTACGATGTCTCGCAGGCTCTCGGCATAAAGGGTGCGCAGAGCTTCATGAAAGAGGACATTGCCCGCCAGCTCAAGAATTTTGAGGGCAAGAAGATTGCGGCTTATTGCGCCGATATATCTTCTCAGGCGGAGCTTATAAAGAATGCCTGCCCGAACGGCATAATCGTCGCGGGCACGAGCTTCCCGAGCATCTATGACGGCTACACCGCCGCTTTTGACATCGAGGTCGGCAAGAAGTGGGATAACAAGTCCAAGGTGTTCAGCAAGGTCAGAACCGCGATAAGAGAGAACGGCGGCACAAAGAACCAGTTTATCGTGTGGGACGATCTGACCGCGTCTTCAATGACCGAGGCGGCGTTTGAATACGCAAGAGCCACCCTCTGCGGCGAGCAGATTGATATGGTAAAGGCGGTCAAGTCGAACTTTCCGTCGAAGATAAAAGTGTCTGACAAACAGCTCGACAAGTGCACTTTCATTTACACGGAGGATTACCGCGTATTATGAGAGGAAAATTTATTGTAGTCGAGGGACTTGACGGCTCCGGCAAGGGCACTCAGACGGCTCTGCTTTGTGCTTATCTCAAGTCGCAGGGCAGGAATGTGTATCCGACCGCCGAGCCCACCGAGTCGGTGACCGGCGGCATGATAAGAGATGTGCTCAGCGGCGCAAGGCAGCGCACCTCATCGGAGCTCGCCGCACTCTTCCTCGCAGACCGCGTGGCGCACAACATGAACCCCGTCAACGGTATAGAAAAGACGCTCGAAGCGGGAATCGATGTCGTGTGCGACAGATATTATTATTCGTCCATCGCCTACCAGGCGGTGGGTGAGGACAGGCAGTGGGTCATCGATATGAACCTCAACTGTCCCGGCATACTCAAGCCGGATATCTGCATCTTCTTCGATGTCGACCCGGAGAGCTGTCATGAGAGGATAGAAAACGGGCGCGTGTATCTCGAAATTTTCGAGCGCGACCCGGAGCAGATAAATGCCATCCGCGAGCGGTATTACAGCGCGTTTGAACTGCTCAAAGACAGAGACAATATCGTCGTCATCGACGCCGCACGTGATATAGATTCCGTCGCCGCCGATGTCAGAAAAGCGATAGATACGGTTATAAAATAACAAAAAATCCTATCCATGTTTTTATGGGTAGGATTTATTGGCTCTCTTTCAAATTTTGTGT
>DJQG01000055.1 GCA_002438685.1 Ruminococcaceae bacterium UBA6392
GATCCGTCCTTGCAGTAACCGAAGTCAATAGGACCGAAGCCGCGCAGCTTCAGGCTCATCAAATCCGCTCTGCTTGTTCCTGGAACGCGGAACAGCGTGAACGGGCAGAATGCCATTATCCCGCGTCCGCGCCGGGGAGAGAAGGCGAAATAGTAATATTGCATATCCATGCCGTCGGCGTAATTCGCGCCGGAGACTGCCGTCCTGCCGCGCAGAAATACCGAAGAAAGGGCGTCCCAGGCAGTTGAGAGAAGCGGCAGGGCGAGAATGAGTACTACAGAATAGAATATGCTCTCCGCAATGCTTCCCGTGAGCGACGCCGTCAGCGCGCCTATCGCGAAGCCCGCGAACATCATCGCCAGGAATCCGGCATACTGATAGAATATGACCGGGAGAACCTTTGCGGCGGAACAGCCGGACGCGCAGCATATTATCGCGCTGATTATCCCGGGTATTATTATCGCCGCGCCGAGGAGCGTCAGCGAAGAAATACAGCGGTTTTTAAAGAGCGTCGAGCGGCTGAGATTGAAGCTGAACCACACGTTTGACTGATTCTTTATGTTGATGAACCGCAGGGTGCATGCCGCCTGTATCGCGCCGACGAGCACAACGCAGAATGAGATGAAAACAAGCGCGTCGGGCGAGTCCCTGAACCATGTGAAAAAGACTTTTTCTTTCTGCTTGAACTGAAAATATGCGCATACTGCCGCCTGCACAGTGAATGCGAGAAAGGTCAGCGCGGGTATGACGAGATTTGAAGCAAAGCTGCGCTTTAAATCGGCAGACGCAATGTTATTCAAAGACTTTTGAGATTTCATCGCTCTTGTCCTCCGTTTCCTGTAAGAATATTTCTTCAAGCTCCATCGGGAACTCGTCGATGAACAGCGGCTTCAATGCGCCGATCTTCGCTCTCGCGTCGTCAATATGTCCGCAAACGGTCACAACTGCGCTTTGGCCGTCGATGTCGAGCTTCTTGATGTCGATGTTTCCGAACAGCGAGCGCGTCGGCTCGAAGTCGAACTGAAGCCTGAATTTTCGCCATGTCGATGGAATGTCATCCGTGCAGCAGTTCATCTGCATATGCTTGCCGGATATCAGAACTATCCTGTCGCAGAGGTTTTGCAAATCCGATATGGCGTGGGACGAGATGAGCATGGTGCATCCGCTCTGCGCCATGTAGTCCATGAAAAGCTGCTTGCAGATGTCTTTTTTTGCGATGTCGAGCCCGTCAAGACATTCGTCGAGCAGCAGAATTTTGGGCGACGATGCGAGCGCGAGGGCGATTTCCGTCTGGCGCTGCATGCCCTTTGAAAACCCGCGTATTTTGGCGTCTCCGTCGAGCTCAAAGAGCTTTAGCATGCGCTCAAAATTGCCGAGCGAAAACTCGGGGTAGTAGTCCTTGTAGAAGCGAGCCGCGCTGTTCGGGGTCGAGCCGATGGGGAAGAAAAGATCGTCCGGCACGAAGAACAGCCGTGAGCGTACCTCGTCCGAATTGTAGGTGGATTCGCCGTCTATGAGCACCTTGCCGGAGTCCGGCTTATATAGCCCGGCGGCGCATTTTATGAGCGTGGTCTTGCCCGCGCCGTTGTAGCCGATAAGACCGCAGACGGACGAGTCGCAGGCGGTGAATGATATGTTTTCAACGGCGGTGAAATCGCCGTAGCTTTTTGTGACGTTTCTGAATTCAATCATGGCGTTCGCCTTTTTGCTCCTTTCATTTGTTTTCGGCGTAGACCTGTTTTAGCAGCTCTTCAACATCCTCTTCGCTCAGCCCGTTTGCCTTTGCGGAGCGCAGAGCCGCCGAGAGCGCGGTCATAGCCTGTTCGCGGATGCGGCCGTTGTCCGCAGCGTTTTCGCTGATAAAAACTCCGCGCCCGGGCTGCGAATAGGTCACGCCCTTTGCCTCAAGCTCCTGAAACGCGCGCTTTACGGTGTTCACATTGAGCTTGAGCTCGGAAGCGAGGGAGCGGGTGGAGGGCAGACGGTCGTGCGGCTTGTACACGCCGCGCCTGACCATGAGCATCACCTGCTCCTCAATCTGTTCGTAGATAGGTGTTTTTGAGTGAAAATCGAGTATAATCACGATTTGTCCTCCGTGTATAAAAAAGTTAGCTAACTGAGCTATCTCAAATAGCTCAGTTGTATATTATCATCGTTTTCGGCGTTTGTCAACAAAATAGTTGTATTTTTCCTGTTGTCAATATCTCCAAATGTCCGGGCTCTCAATTGTGCACATTGCAAGAAATTTTAAAAATATACACAAAAAGATGAGATGAAACAAACGAATATGTTGCAATATCGCCAATACAATGCTATGATTAGAAAAAACAAACAGGAGGGTAAAAATGTATAACACAGAAAATCCGTACAAAAGCGCGGGGGAGTATCTGAAAGCGCCGCTGTTTGAAAAATATCAGCTCAGGCGCGCTGCGGTCAAGACCTCGACCGCGCTGTTCCCGTTCATGCTCTTCGCCGCGATATTCGCGTTCATAATACTTATTCTCGGAAAAGTTTTTCCGTCCCTGCTCGACGGGCTTTATTGGGTCTCGTATATGTCCGTCCAGCTTTTCGGCATAGGCATGTCGATATGCATGGCGTATTACGCGGGCGGATTTTTCTCCGCGCTTGTCTCGGGTGTCCTCGCCGTGTATTTCGGTCTCTTCTGCACCCAGGTCGCGGGCGTTGAAACAGTGGGCGGCTCGTCTGTTATCGGTTTCATGGGCTATTATGTGATAGCGCTGCTGAGTACAGTGTGCGTGACCTTCCTGCACAAGGTCTGCGTCGTAGTTATAGAATGGGCGTTCGGCCTGCTTTTAAAGCTTGCCCATTCAAAAATAAAAGACGAAGCAAAGCGCGAGGAGCTTATATGCACATTCCGCCCGCAGCTTAAAAATATGACTCTGCTCGGCGATTCGCTCGTGGTTATCGGGCTCTCTGCGTTTGCGGTGTTCTTCGTCATGAACTATGCCTACGCCCTGCCGATGACCCTGCTCGCACATAAGCTCGCCGGAATAGTTGCTTCCTCCGCAAATATCATTCTCAAAGGCGCCGTTATAGGCTTCGCGCTCGGCTTCGATGTCGGCGGACCGCTCTCGCTCGCGGTGTTCGACGAGATATTCAAGGGTGTGCTGGCGGGCTCAATGGAGAGCGCAAGACTGCTCACCGTGTTCTCCGCGGCGATGATAACCCCGTCGTGGATATGCATGATTTATCTCTTCGTCGGCAAAAAGTTCAAATCCTGGCCAATGGTCGTCTATGATGAGAACCTGCTCAACACGGGCTTCATCAATGAGGTGTTCCAGAATGTCAGACTTATGGCGATGTCGCCGATGGTCTATTGCGTCAGAGAGCCGCAAACAACGCCTTTCGCGCTCATCGGCGGAACAACGCTCACAGGTATTCTCGCCGCGGCGTTCGGCATCTGCAACGAGTCATTCTTGACCGATTATGCCCAAAAATACGGGCTTCTCCGCACTTCAACAATTGTCGTCACCGATAAATACGACGCCTTTGCGGGGCTGCTGCCTCCGCTCTATGCCGGCGGTGGAGCAAAGGTTATTTTGCTCTCGTTCGCGGCGGCGCTCGTCGGCTCTCTGCTCGGCGTGGGGATTGTAGTTTTGCTCAAGAAAGCGCGCTATTCAAAGCAGGAGAAGCGCGGCGAGGATCTCTTCCTTGCCTACGGCTATGAGTTCACTCAGCAGGAGTGGAACGAGACATATAAGAAAAAGTCGAAGCTCGAACAGAAATTGGGTCTCGCGGGCGATATGGAAGAAACCGAGCCGGAGCTCGAAGCGGCTGAATAAAACAAAACCGGGTTTGGCGAAATACCAATCCCGGTTCTTTTTGTCTCTTATTCCTTTACATATCTGTCAAATGTGAAAATATATCCGTTGCTCTCCTGCGCGGCGGAACGCTCGACGAGCTTCCAGCCTGCACGTCGGTCGAGATCGGGGAAGAACTTCTCTGCCTTTCCGTCCGCGTTCACGCGCGTTACATACGCTTCATCGCATGAGTCGATCAGCTCGTTGTAGACTGCCTCTCCGCCCATGAGGAATACATTCTCGTTATTTTCTATAATGCTCGCAAGCTCGTCAATGCCGTGGCACACCGTAACATTCTCGGCGCTCCAATTTTCGTCTCGCGTCAGCACTATATTCTTCCTGCCCGGCAGAGCCTTCTGCCCCGGCAGGGAGAGAAACGTCGTGCGTCCCATGATAACGGCGCTGCCCATGGTCTTCTCTTTGAAAAACTTGAGGTCGGCGGGGATGTGGAAGAGCATTCCAGCGCCCTTGCCGATGCCCCAGTTTATGTCGGCGCAAACTATTGCTTTCATTTTCGCTCCTTATATCGCCACGGGTATCTTCTCGGTAAACTCGTGATATTTGTAGTCCTCAAAATGTACGCTGTCGGGCGTGAACTTGTAGAAATCCGTTATCGACTTGTCGAGGACAAACTTCGGCGCGTCGTAGGGCTCGCGCTTTATCAGCTCTTCGACTATCGGAACGTGCCTGTCGTAGATATGCGCGTCGGCAATGACATGAACAAACTCGCCCGGCTCAAGTCCCGAGACCTGCGCTATCATGTGAACGAGCGTCGCGTATTGGCAGACGTTCCAGCTGTTCGCCGTGAGCATATCCTGCGAGCGCTGGTTGAGTATCGCGTTGAGCTTCTTGCCCGTGACATTGAAGGTCATGCTGTAGGCGCAGGGGTAGAGGTTCATTTCGCTCAAATCTGCGTGGACATATATGTTTGTCAGTATGCGGCGGCTGAGCGGGTTGTGCTTGAGGTCATAGAGAACCCTGTCGACCTGGTCGAAATCGCCATCGGGATAGTGGTGCTTGACTCCGAGCTGGTAGCCGTATGCCTTGCCGATGCTGCCGTCCTCGTTAGCCCATGCGTCCCAGACGTGTCCCTTGAAGTCGTTGACGTTGTTCGATTTCTTCTGCCATATCCAAAGCAGCTCGTCCGTTGCGCTCTTGATAAAAGTCTTTCTGAGCGTCATCGCCGGGAACTCCTTTGAAAGGTCGTAGCGGTTGACGATGCCGAATTTCTTTATCGTGTGCGCACTCGTGCCGTCCTCCCAGTGCGGGCGGACATTGTAGTCCGTGTCCCATGTGCCGTTTTCGAGTATATCCTTGCAGTTGGCGATAAATACCTCGTCTGCGTAGCTCATTTCTTCCTCTCCTCTTTTTGCCTTTTCTTTATTTATATTATCCCCGTCTGCCGGAGCAGATCGGGTATTCCGTGCTCAAAATCAACGCCGTAGCGAAGATCCGTGCCCGCTTCTTTCGTTCTCACGATGCAGCCGTGGGTGTAGTCAACGGCTATCCTCGCGCTCTCGGCGAGGCTCAATCCGTTCATGTACGCGCCGAGCAGCGCACTCGCGAACACATCGCCCGTGCCGTGAAAATATCCATCCACCGTGTCCGAAAGGGCGTAGCTTATCTCATCTGTCGAGCGGTCGTATGATGCCGAGCCGACCTGTCTGCCATCGAATGCAACTCCCGTCAGAACCACCTTTGACGGTCCGAGACAAGAGAGCCTGCGAAGCGTCGATTCAACATATTCTTTCGAATAGGGGGCGGGGCGGTATTCCTCGCCGAGCATGAACGCCGCCTCCGTGAAGTTCGGAACGATTATGTCCGCCTTTGCGCAAAGGCGTGTCATCTGCTTTGCGAAGTCCATGTCGAACACCGTGTACATCTTCCCGCCGTCCGCCATCGCGGGGTCGACGAGCACGACGGTGTTTTTCTCCTTGAAATCGTCTATAAAATCGGTAACTATGTCTATCTGCTCGACCGAGCCGAGAAAGCCGCTGTATATCGCGTCGAATTTTATTCCGAGGCTCTTCCAGTGCTCCGCAATCGGGCGCATGTCGCCCGTGAGATCGCGGTAGGTGAAGCCCGTGAACCCGCCTGTGTGCGTCGAGAGCACGGCGGTCGGTATGACCGAAACCTCAATGCCCATGGCGGAGATTATTGGCAGGGCAACTGTCAGCGAGCATTTGCCGAAGCCCGAAATATCATGTATGGCAGCAGCCCTTTTGAGTCTCTCCATGTGTATCACTCGCTTTTCATTATGATGTCCGCAAGCTCGTATGCGGTCAGATTCGGAATATATTTTTCCACCCGGGCTTCTTCGAGTGCCGATATTATTTCTTCGCGCCGAAGCTCCGTTCCGCGAAGCCGCGCTTCGAGCTTTGAAATATCTCCGGTGTTCATGAAATCGCCGAAAATGCGTATGTCTTCTATCCGTCCGCAGGCGGTTTTCTTTTTTATATAAACCGTTCCGCAGCCAAGACGGGCTCGCTCGGATTTTTGGAGCCGCTCGGCACCGCAGTTCCATTCTTCGGTCGAATATTTGCTGTCCCGAAGCTTTTCAATGGCTTTTATATCGCTCTCGCTCAGCTTATATCTTTCTCCGCCGCGCTCCGTCATATATTCAGCCAGCATCGCGCCGATAATGTCGGGGCTGACATCTTCTTTCGTGTATTCCGACAGATTCGCAACGCGGCTTTTGACCGATTTCACTCCGTGCCCAATCAGCTTGTTTTCGTCCGGCTTCAACGCTTCGGACATGGCTTCAAGGTCGGCGCTTATCAGCAGCGTGCCGTGAAACAGCGACCTGCCGCCGCGCGAGCACATTGCCGTGCCGGAGACTTTTCTGCCGCCGACAAGAATGTCGTTTCGCCCGGATATCTCCGCCTCAACGCCGATGGAACGCAGAACCTCTATAATCGGTCGGCACAGCTCAACTCTGTCCGCCTCGCCGTTTATAATGAACGAAAAATTGAGATTGCCGCGGTCGTGATAGACAGCTCCGCCGCCGGTCAACCGCCGAACAACGGGCAGCGAGCGGGTGCGGACATAATCACTGCTTATCTCGTCGGCCGCATTCTGATTTCTGCCGATTACAATGCACGGCTTGTTTTGCCAGAGCAGGAAAAAATCTTCATCCTTTTCGCAGAGAAAGTATTCCTCCGCCGACAGGTTGAAAAACGGATCGTTACTGCCGGGCGTCAGAATGAACACAAAACTCATCTCCGAAAATCTGTTGCTTTTTATAATATCATTTTGCCTGATAAAAATCAATAATCAGCTCGAATGAAAACAAAGTAAAAACAGGGGGCTGTCCCATTTTTTGCGGAACAGCCCCGAATTTCATTTGAAAAGCTTTCTGATGAAATTGATTATTGATGATGTGACATGAAGTATCGGCTTGACGATTATTTTGTCTATCACCTGAATGATAGGCGATTTGTCCGAGCCGCTGTCGTTCTTTATCTCGGCATAGAATCCGTCGTAGTCGCCCTTTTCATATCTCTCAAGCATCTCGCCGAAGGTGACATCCTTTTCCTCGCCGTCCTTCATGACGCTTATCTTTATATATATGTTCTTGAAGGTGAGGTACTCGGCGTCGGAATCGACGCACTCGAATCTGTTGCTGTCGGGCGCGGTGTCGGTCTTGACTCCGTCGAAGGTCAGAACATCGAAGTGGAGGTACATCGCCTCGGAGTATCTCGTCGCGTAGTAGGCGAGGTATCTTCCTGCAACGCCGTCAAAGACGGTGAGCGTGCCCTTGAAGTTGATGACTTTGTTTTCCTCGTCATAGCTGACCGTTACGAACGGTATGTCATTATCCATGGCGTATTCCTGCGCGGCGGTGTTCTTCTCGTCGCAGATGAGCAGGAATTTTTCGTTGTGATTGTCAAACGCGTCGTATTCTATTTCCGTGTCGCCCTCGGTAGTTATCGCAACCGTCATGAGGTCGCCGCAGTTTGCGAATGCGAGGGAGTTTATATTTTTCACATCGCTTCCGAGAAGAACCTCCGTCAGATACGGGAATCCGTTGAACGCGTTCTTGCCCACTGAGGTCACTCCGTTGCCGAACACAACTCCCGTGACCAAATCGGCGTTGCTGCTCCAGGTGTAATCAGCGACATCGTCATAGGAATACATATCTCCGCTGCCCTCGACCGTTATCTGATAGAGATCGGGCTGGAAGCTCCATGTGAGGTTGTCGCCGCATACGCCGCTTGTCTGACCGTAGTTGTAGACTATCTTGATGTTCTTGAGCGCAGACGCAACGTCAACGACGTTTATCTTGTCCCAGTCGCTCTTTGTGCCGCGATAGTATATAGTATCTATCTTGTTCGTGCCGCCGAGCGCACCGATTTCTATTTTCTTTATGCCCTTGCCGACAACAACGGTTCTGAGCTTCGGGCATATCGAGAATATATTTTTGAAAGTGTCTACTTTGTCGTTGAACTCGAAATGTGTCAGAGGGGTGCTGCTGAATGCACCGCTTCCTACATATTCAACCGAGTCGGGGAGATAGAACTCTGTCATTCCGCAGCCGTTGAATGCGTATGAGTCTATCATTCTGACAGTGTCGGGGACTGTGGTTATCTTGAGCGAGCCGCAGCTCCTGAACGCGTCAGACGGAATCTTCTTGATGGCATATGAGAAAGTTACATCAGTAAGATTCGCGCAGTTGTAGAACGCATATTGATCTATGTTGCAGTTTATATCAAAGGTGAAAGCTTTCTCAAAATTCGGGCAGTGGAGCAGGAGCGACTTGTCTTTGTTATAGAGCACTCCGCGCTCGTCTGCGCTGTAGTTCGGGTTGGCGGCGTCTACAGTGATCGCCGAAGGGCAGCCGCCGAAGGTGTATCCGGGAATTGATATCACCGTAAGATTTTTCGATATATTTATCTCTTTGAGTGCGCAGCTTGTGAAAGCCCCATAGCTGATTTTCGTGACTGAATCCGGGATGTTAACACTTTCAAGCTTTTTGCAGCCGGAAAAGCATTCCCGGGGAATAGTTTCAAGACCCGCAGGCAGAGTTGCTTTTGTCATCTTCCAACAGTCACTGAATGCGCCGACGCCTATTGTCTTTACGGAGTCCGGGATAGTGATGTCAACAAGCTTCGTCGCGCTGTAAAAAGCGTAATCGCCGATGGTTTCAAGTCCGCTCGGGAGGTTGACATCCGTAACTCCTGTGTTCTTGAATGCGTATGCGCCGATTTCTTTTACAGTAGATGCAACCGTGCACTCGACAACATCGTAGTCAGCAGTTGTATTTTGGGAAGGGAATCTGATGAGCTTTGTCTTGTCCTTGTTATAAAGGACTCCGTTGAGCGAGCTGAGATATGGGTTGCCGGAATCGACTTCAAACGATTTCATGTAATAGAACGGCTGTATCGAGTCGCAGAACACCCTCGCGTCGGTTACGTTTATGTTCTTGCCGATTTTAACTTTGAGAGCGTATGTGTTTATTTCCGAGGTATCCCATTTATTTATGTCATTGACCGTCAAAGTTCCGCTTCCTGTTATGGTTACGGTACTTGTGGATCTGTCGAAGGTGAAGGTTATCTCCTCCGGCTCTTCCTCTTCGCTGTAGTTGTAAACAACATTTGCCGATTTAATAGCACTGTTGTCGTAGCTGTCGATGGTTATGAGGTTCCAGAGCTCCTCCGTGCCGCGGTAATTTACGGTCTTGAGCGATGAGTTGAATGCAGCGCCGTCAACTCTCTGAAGCGTTGCGGGGAGAGTTACGGTATTGAGATTTTTGCAGTCGTTGAAAGCATATGTCGGTATGGCACGCAGGTTGTATGCAATGTCAACATTTCTGAGGTTTTCGCACCCTCTGAATGCATATTCGTTGAGATTGCATCTGACAGTGTAGTCAAAAGTATACGGAAGATTCGGGCAGTAGTAGAGCAGGGTCTTGTCCTTGTTGTAGAGCACACCGAGATCGTCCGTGCTGAAATACTGATTTTCGGGGTCGACTGTCAGGGCAATATTGAGTCCGCCGAAATTTCTTCCGGGGGAGTCGGTAAACGTCTGAAGATTTTTGGGAAGCTTCAGGGTTTTAAGCTTGGTGCAGCCAAAGAATGCGATGTCGCCTATAGTCGTCAGCGAATCGGGAAGATTCACTGTTTCGAGACTTCTGCATCTGTCAAATGCGTCTTCGGGTATCGCGGTAACTCCCTCTTCAATGGTTACCTTGTTGAGCAGATTGCACTGACCCAGAACACCCTTGCCCATCGAGGTCACCGAGCCGGGTATTGTGATATAGAGCAAATTGCCGCAGCTATAAAATGCAAAGTTCTCTATTGTCTCAAGACCGTCGTTTAGGAATATTGTTTTGAGAGCGGAAGAAAACTCAAAAGCACGGTAAGAAATGGTTTTCACGGTATCGGGAACGGTGTAGAACGAAAATTCTTTGCTCCCCGCCGGGTATTTTATGAGCACAGTCTTATCCCTGTCCATAAGCACGCCGTCGGGGTTGCAGAGATATTTATTGTTCGCGTCTACCTCATATTCGTCTACAAAGTCAAAGTTCTCAAAGACGCGTCCGGTTGTGATATTTACATCCGCCCCGATCTTTACATGCTCAGCGACCCATGAGCCGCCGAAAAGCCCGAATTCGGCAACATCTTCGCCAAGCGTGCCGCTGCCGCTCAAAACGAGTGTTTTGTCGGCTGAGGTGTAGACCCAATCGACTCCGTTGACTGTGCCGCTCGCGTCCGAGCCTGCGGCAAAAGTCGCTCCCGCGCAGCCGAACAGAGTCAACGCCGCGAGCGCAATGCTCAGAAATTTCCTGAGTGTTGCCTTGATTTTACTGTTCATCGTTTTTTGCACCCTTTCTCGTTATCATCATCACTTCAATAGTGAAATATCCGTTTTTATATCCGAGATTGACTTCGCCGTTGTATTTCCCGGCGGCGTTCCTTATGCTGCCGATCCCGAGCCCGTGGTTAACATCGTCGCCCTTCGTTGTCTTAACGCGGTTGTTCTTTATTTCAACGGGCTTGTCTGTGGGATTGCTTATTATAAGCGTGAACACCGCTCCGTCATCAATGGCGCGGATGCCTATTGCGGCGTTTTCAACATGCCTTATGCCCTCAATGGCGTTGTCGAGCGCGTTTGCGAGAATCGTACACAGGTCGATTTTCTCTATCCCGTCGTTTGGAATAGTGCCCTCAAAGTCGATTTTTGCGCCGCGTTCCCGTGCGGCTGCGTATTTCTCGGCAAGTATGGCGTCTGCAAGATGGTTGCCCGTTGAGACAACGCTCTTTGTCGCGTCGAGCCTGCCGTAAAGCTCATCTATGTATTTTTCCGCTTCACCGTATTGCCCGCCGTCTATCAGCGCCCTTACGGAGATAAGATTGTTCTTGAAATCATGGCGAAATACGCGCATGTCGCGGTTCTTCTGCGCCATGTCGCTGTAGTGCCTGAGCTCGAGTTCAAGCTGCTTTTCCGTCGCGCGCTTTTTCTGTGAGGCAACGAGGTATTTTATCACAAGGTACGCTATGCACCCGACGATGAGCATCGACGAAAACATCGTCAGCAGGTTTGCGGTCTCTTTTGTGTATTCCGCGTCAAACGATGCCGTGACGCTGTAATATGCGGCGAGGAAAGCCGCGAAAATCATCAGGCTCGCAACAGGCGGAAATCTGTCAAATGATTCGGTGAGGTCTGCGCGTCCCGATTTTCTTGTAATCAATACAATGACCGAGAATATAATTATGTATAAAACTATGTTGGTTATCAGCTGACCGATAATGCCTGGTTTTATGGCGTAGTTCAATATGAACCCCAGATAGTCAACGCTCGCCGCCATGGCTATTCCGATCCAGAAAAATGCAGTCTTTTTGCGCGACCTGAACATAAGATACGGATAAATAATATAGCAGAGCGTTGATGCCGAGTCGACAGCGTCACTCAGATCAAAATATTTCGGCGCAAAAGCCGGCGCAAAGCTGATAGCTGCGAGGATGACGCAAAAAACAGCGAGCGGGACTTTCTTCGGCTTTATTTCATATCCGACCGAATAAAAGAATGCATGCACAAGAAACATGCAGAGCGCACAGCAGACAAGGTTGAGCAGGGCGCAGAGCGCGGCAAAAGTGTTCATATCATCGCGCTCCCTGTCTCGCGCTCATTGCGCCATCTGGCGAGCTGAAAGAGCTTGCTTGAAACATTGCTCATGTGGTGCGGTCCCATCGGGATGCCCTTTTTCAGATTCTTTATGTATATCGTGTTTTTGTCAAAATGGTCTATCATGGAAAGGTTTGTCAGATAGGCGCGGTGGGTGCGGAAAAACCAAAAAGGGGAGAGTTCGTCCTCGAAGCTTTTGAGCGGTCTTCTGCAAATAAAAACCTGTTCTTTTCCGTTTTCGTCGTAGTGTATGTGAGCGTCCTTGAGCTTGACCTCGATATAATAGATTTTGTCTATGTCAATGAGCTTTGAGTCGCCGTTGTTTTTCACAAACAGGCGGCGGAACGAAAATGCGTCCACATTCAGCTCATCAATGGCCTTGTAGAGCTTATGCCTCTCGACCGGCTTTGTGAGATATCTGTGCGCCTTGACCTCAAACGCGTCATAAACGATGTCGTCGTATTGCGAGATAAAAATGATGGTCTTTGTTGATATGTGAGCTTGTCTGATGCGCTTTGAAAGCTCAAGCCCGTCGATTCCCGGCATCAGGTAGTCAAGAATGAAAATGTCAAATTCATCGATTCTCTCCGCCAGCTCTTCTGAGCTTGAAAAGGCTGTTGCCTCTATCCCGTAGGCCGCCTTTCGCGGATATTCTTCAATGAACGACATGATCTCACGAAGCTCCCTGAGATTGTCGTCACATACCGCAATTTTCAACAATATAATCTACCCCCAAAAACAAAAAAACTTCCAAATACATTTTAATACTTTAAACAATTTCTGTCAATGAATTTGGAAGTATTGAACAAATTTTTTCTGTTTATACCGAAAAAATAGCGGTTCATACCGCGTGGTGCGAGTTTATTTCTTTTTCCTGTTTTTTCGTTTTTTCGGCAATCCCTGTGAAATGTGCGGAAAAGAATTTTCTGTCTGCGAGGTCGGTTGGATATTGTAAGTTCCGTATTTGTTTACCATGTCGAATGAGTCATCGGGTTCGCCCATGACGGGGTCGGAGCTCGGGGTGGGGCAGTGGCTGCCGCTGAATTTTTTGTCGGTTTCTTTATTCATTTTAATTTTATCCTTTCTGATAGAAAAAAGCGCCTTTGCATTTATTATCGTTTCCGCCAGACACCGAAAAAATTTACTTGTTCACAAAGATTTAAAGAAATTTTTATATTCTCTTTAAACTCTATTGCAATTTTGTGTCTAATTATTGTATAATTATGGCACATTTTCAAAAGGAGTGTCGCTTTTTCATGAAAGAAGAACACAGAAAGTATGCCGAAGAGGTATACGCCATAATCAATCATGCCGCGAAGAACATCGGCGCAAGACTGCCGGGTTCGGACGGCGAAAAAAAGTTTGCCGCCTATATGGGCGATAAGCTCAGGGGAATAGGCATCGAGCCCGTTCGCGAAGAGTTTGCGGTTTCCCCGCGCGCGTCCATCGGCGGAATCCCCTATGCCGGCTGGCTCGGTCTCGCGCTGAGTGCCCTTGTCTATATCGCAATGGGCATCCCTGCGGTCTGGTACGGCATGGCGCTCGCTTCGGCGGCCTGCATCGTCTGGCTCGTCTGCAGCGTTTTCCTTTATAAGACCTGGTTCGATATGTTCTTCAAGCAGGAGGTATCGCAGAACACCTACGGCGAGCTGCTCCCGGAGGACGGCAAGTATGACTACACCATCATCCTCTCCGGTCATACAGACACCAGCTGGAACTGGCGTCATTCCGAGCACGCTTCGAAGTTTGCAAAGACCAACCCCGCACTCGGTCTCGTTGCCACCTTCGGAAAGGTCGGCTTCGGCGCGCTCTGCTTCTTCTTCCTTGCAGGCACTTCGATTGCCGTCGCGACCCTCTACACCGGCTATTATTTCGGCGCAGATTGGGCGGCTGAAGCTTTTGCATCTCCCGCGTTTGTGAACTTCATGTTCGCTATGCGCTTCCTGCCTCTCGTTACCGCTATAGGCTGCGCGTTCATTGTAATGTGGGCTGATCCCAATCCGCGCAACGCATCCCGCGGCGCTATGGATAATGCTTCCGGCTGCGCTATCAGCTATGCTGTTACAAAGTATTTCAAAGAGAATCCCGATAAGATGCCCAAGAACTGCCGCATCATCGACTTCAACTGCGGCTCTGAGGAGGCGGGACTCCGCGGTTCTCTCGCTTTCACCCGCGCTCACAAGGGCGAGGCTATTCTTGAAAACGCATGGAACATAAATCTGGACTCCGTCGCCGATAAGGACTATTTCGAGGTCGTTATCAAGGACGATTGGCAGTTCTGCCGCTTCGACAAGGATCTTGAAGCAATGTTTAAGGATACCTTCGCGGAGCTAGGCATTCAGAGCAAGTCTAACGGCTGCATACATAACCCCGTTGGCGGCTGCGACAGCACCCCGATGACCAAGGCGGGCATGAAGTCCGTTACATTTGCGGCTCAGGATCCGACCCTGACCTATTATTATCACACATGGCACGATATGCCCGAACGCTTCAGCGTTGACACCGTCGGCGACGGCTTCGATGTTGTCCTCGGCGTTATCGACAAGATCGACAAGTTCCAGCAGGCAAACGGCTTCACCGGTCCCCGCCAGTAAAAAGTGTTTTGAGCGGCTGCCGCGAACCGTATTTGCGGTTTCGGGCGGTCGCTTGACTTATATTTAAGGAGGTAATAAAAATGAATCTTCAGTCAGTCATTGACAAGAAGAAAGAAGCGGCCGAGTATATGGTGAGCGAGATAACCCACATATGCAAGGACTTCGAAAAACGCGACCCCGGCTCCAAGGGCGAGCAGCAGGCATGTGAGTATATGGCGGATGTGTTGAAAAACGAGTGCGGATGCGAGAGAGCCGACATCGAGTCGTTCAAAGAGAACCCCGGTTCGTTCTTCGGCTGGATATATTTCACGATTACCTTCGTCCTCGCGGCAGTAGCTATTTCGTTTTTCTATCCGCTCGTCTCGATAATTCTTATCGTCCTCGGTCTGCTTATAGTCTTTATGCAGTTCGGACTCTATAAGAAGTTTATCGACCGCTTCTTCCCCGAAAAGACCGGACATAACGTCACCGCAGTCAAGAGCTGCAAGGGCGAAGTCAAGCGCCGCATATTCTTCAACGGTCATCCGGATGCCGCCTGGGAGTGGCCTGTCAACTATAAGCTCGGCGGTGTCGGCTTCGAGTCTCACGCGATAATCTGCGGTGTCGGCGCTGTCTATTATCTTGTCATTTCCATAATGCTTATAGCAAAGAACGGACTCGAGTATGTCCCGTTCGATGCTTCCGAAACCCTCGGGCTTCTTCGTCTCATCGGTCTTGTGTTCGTCCCGTTCCTTATCGGTCTTTACTGGATGTGGAACGAGAACCGCATCGTTGACGGCGCGAACGACAACCTTTCCGGCTGCTATATGGGTATAGCTATCCTCAAGGCTCTCAAGGAAGAGGGCATCGAGTTCGAGAATACCGAAGTCGGCGTTATCCTCACCGGCTCCGAGGAAGCGGGTCTGCGTGGCGCAAAGGCGTGGTGCGCGGCTCATAAGGGTGAGTTCGACGATGTCCCGACATTCATCTTCTCTTATGATACGATTCACGATCCCAAGTATCTCATGACCAACTACCGCGACCTCAACGGCACGGTCAAGGCGGATAAAGATGTCTCCGACCTGTTTATGGAGGCTGCTAAGGAGCTTGATATCTCCTGCAAGAAGGGCTGGGTTCCGCCTCTCGGCGGCGCTACCGACTCCGCAGCATTCGCACAGGCGGGCTTCAGAGCGACCGGCGTCACCGGACTCAACCATAAGCTTGAGGATTACTATCATACCAGAAGAGACACCTATGACAACATGAACGAGCAGGGTCTCGCCGATTGCTTCGCAATCAGCGTCAAGGCGCTCGAGATGTTCGATAACGGTGCAAAGCAGTAAATTTTATCTGAAACAAACTGACCCCGGGCTGCATTTTACAGCCCGGGGTTTTGTGCTTTGTATATGTTTTTTATCCCAAATCCGGCTCGGCGGTTATCTCGACCTCCGCTCTCTCGCAGCCCTCAAGCTCGAGGATGATTATCTCATTCTCGTCCTTGAGCAGAACTCCGGGAATGTACAGTGCGCGCTGGGGACCTATCTCCCAGTAGCGGCCGATGTTGAATCCGTTTATGTATACGCAGCCCTTCTTGAACCCGTCAAGGTGAACGAAGCAGTCCTTTTGGCTCTGCGCTTTAAAGTGTCCGCGCATGAAGAGGGGATACTTGCCGCCATCGAGCGAAAAGTCAATCTTCTCGGGGTTGTCGAGCGGGAGCGTGACAACATCGTAGCCCATGAGATTCTGGTTGCCGTAGCGGATGGCGTCAATGCCCTTGCGGTCGTAGATGTGCTCGCCGTAGTTCACTCGTCCCATCGCGTCAACCAATACGCCTATCGTGCAGCCGTCCGTGCAGCCGTCGAATTTGAATGTGTCGTAGCCTTTGATTTTGTTCTCATCGCGGCGGTCAATAGTCGCCTTGTGCTCGCCGTCTATATAAATGTATGCGGTGTCGTGGACATTGGCAACGCGCAGTTCGTGCGGGTTATATATCTGCTCGAGCTTTGTCTCGTAGTAGATCATGCCGCTGTTCTGACCGAAATATTCCATGCTCTCGGGCAGGGGAACGCGGTGGCGCTCGCCGAGATTGTCGAAGTTGCTCATAAGCGACGTGCTCTCGTCAAGCTCGACTTTGCCTATCGTCTGGAGCTCCGGCGATGCGGGAAGCTCGGTCTCGGGCATGTTCTGAGCCTTGAGCAGAAGCTCTCTGACTGCATAGTAAGCGGGCGTGTAGTCGCCCCATTCGGTCAGCAGTGCGCAGTAGTCGTAGCTCGTGACCGTCGGCTGATATTCGCTTCCGTAGTTCGCTCCGGCAGTGAAGCCGAAGTTTGTGCCTCCGTGGAACATGTAGAAATTGAAGCTCGCGTCGATGTCAAGGAAGTCCTTGATCTCGCCCGCAACGCTGTCCGAGCCGCGCGTGTGGTGTTCCTCGCCCCAGTGGTCGAACCAGCCGCACCAGAACTCGGTGCACATCTTCGGGGCGTTTTCGTGGAATCTGTCCATGGCGCTGAATATCTCGGACGCGCGCGAACCGAAGTTCAGCGTCTTGAACACATCGGGGAGCGTGCCGCCGGAGAGCATGCTGTTGTCGTCGCCGTCGGAGGTGAAGAGCATAACTTTTGCGCCGCAGTCGAGCATCAGCTTTTCGATATATCTGAGATACTCCTTGTCGTTGCCGTAGCTGCCGTATTCGTTCTCGATCTGCATCGCGATTATATTTCCGCCCTCGCTCTGCTGAAGATCGCCGATCTCCTCAAACAGCCTGTGATAGAAGTCCGAAACATGCTGCAAATATTCGAGATAGGCGCAGCGCAGGCGCATGTTTCTGTCCTTGAGCAGCCATGCGGGCAGTCCGCCGAAGTCCCACTCCGCGCAGATATACGGACCGGGTCTGACTATCGCATAGAGCCCGACCTCCTGCGCCGTCTTGATAAAACGCCTGATGTCGAACCTGCCGGTGAAGTCAAATTCGCCCTTCTTCGGCTCATGCATGTTCCAGCAGACATATGTTTCAACTGTGTTGAAACCTGCCGCCTTAAGCTTTCTGAGCCTGTCCTCCCAGTATTCGGGCATGATGCGGAAATAGTGCATCGAGCCGGAATATATGCGGAAGCTCTCGCCGTCCATTTTGAACTCGCCGTCTTTTATAGTGAGCATTAATTTCTGTTCCCCCTTGGGCTTTTTAGTTGATTATACAATGCCGACGATGTGCAGTCAATAAAACAGAAGCACAGCCGGCGTTAAAATTTTTTATTTCAGAGCCTTCGGCTCGTCGATGAGCCCGAGAAGATAGTCGGCGGAAATGTTGTAGTAGAGTGCAAGAGTATAAAGCATCTCGGCCGGCAGAGTTCGTTCTTCGCGCTCGTAGCGTGAATATACCGTCTGCGAGGTGTTGAGCAGTTTTGCTATGTCCGTTTGGGTCAGGTCGTGATCCTCACGCATTGCCCGTATTCTTTGTGCCAGTTTCACGAAAAAGTCTCCTTCGTTTTGTATACTGTCACAATCCTATCATAATATCAAACGATACTATCGACTTTAACACCAAACGGTGCTATTATTAAAATATAGTACCAAGCAATACTATTGCGATGTGTGAATAGCAATTCGGATTCTTTTTCAATCGGCATATACCAAGAAAATAACCGCCTGTGCGGCGGTCATTTAATCTTTCGCGGCTCGTTCGTAATACCCAAAAGATAGTCTGCGGAGATGTTGTAGTAGAGCGCAAGAGTTTTTATATGGTGGCTCGGTATATCTCGCACACCGCGCTCGTATGCGCTGTAATACTGATAGGTTGTGTTGAGTACTTCTGCAATTTCCTTTTGCGTCTTTTCCCGATCCTCGCGGATGTCGCGCAGTCTCTGATAATAGTATTTTTGCATAATTTCAGCAGCCCTCTTTTGTCAGTTTTGCTGAATTGTATCATATGTGATTAGTATTTACTTGACAATTAATCATATGTGGTTTATTATATAATTAAACTAACCTTATGTGGTTATAAAATAAGACGGAGGGAAAAATATGAAAAACAAAAACCTGAAA
>DJQG01000092.1 GCA_002438685.1 Ruminococcaceae bacterium UBA6392
GTCAAGAAGGTCATCATGCGCACGATGCTCCTCTCCGGCGCGCTCTGCGGCGTCACCGGACTTCTGCTCGTCAGCGGCACCGACCACACCATCGCGACAAACACAGTCGGCGGACGCGGATTCACCGCGATAATGGTATCGTGGCTCGCGAAGTTCAACCCCGCTTACATGATCCTCACTTCACTGCTCATCGTCTTCTTCCAGAAGGGCGCGATTCAGATATCGACGAGCCTCGGACTCAACGACTCGTTTGCCGATATCATCACAGGAATCATAATCTTCTTCATCATCGGCAGTGAGTTCTTCATCAACTACTCTGTCAAGTTCCGCAGCAAGGAGGCGAAGGCATAATGATAATCACATTCATTCAGCGTGCTATAATGCAGAGCATCCCTCTGCTCTTCGGCTCAACGGGAGAGACGATAACCGAAAAGGGCGGCAACCTGAACCTCGGTATCCCCGGCATCATGTATGTCGGCGGCATCTCCGGCGTTATCGGCGCGTTCTTCTATGAGAAGAGCGTCGAGACGGTGAATCCGTTCCTCGCAGTGCTCATTCCCCTACTCTCGAGCATTTTGGGCTCGGCGCTCATGGGTCTGCTCTACTGCTTCCTGACCGTCACTCTGCGTGCGAACCAGAACGTTACGGGTCTTGCAATGACAACTTTCGGCGTCGGCTTCGGCAACTTCTTCGGCGGCTCGCTGATAAAGATAACCGGCAGCGACATCCCCTCGATAGCGCTGAGCGCAACGAGCAACTGCTTCAAGACAACGCTCCCGTTCGCCGCAAAGCTCGGGAAAGTCGGAGATATCTTCTTCTCCTACAGCTTCCTCGCTTACGCCGCGATAATCATCGCGCTCATCACTGCCTATTTCTTCAAGCACACGCGCACAGGACTTCAGCTGCGCGCGGTCGGCGAGAATCCCGCAACGAGTGACGCGGCGGGCATCAACGTCGGCAGATACAAATATGTCTCGACAATCGTCGGCAGCGTTATAGCGGGTCTCGGCGGTCTCTACTACGTCATGGACTACGCGAACGGCGTCTGGTCGAACAACGGCTTCGGCGACCGCGGCTGGCTTGCGATCGCACTCGTTATCTTCGCAGTCTGGAAGCCCGATCTCGGCATCCTCGGCTCGTTCCTCTTCGGCGGTCTCATGGTCGTTCACAACTACATCCCGAACCTCAGCTTCGGCGCGCAGGAGCTGTTCATGATGACTCCCTATGTTGTTACGATAATCGTTCTTGTCGCGGTCAGCATGCGCCGCAAGCGCGAGAATCTGCCCCCCGCGAGCCTCGGACTTTCTTACTTCCGAGAGGATCGATAATATTGATTTTTTGCAGCTAATGGTGTATAATAATGCCATAAAAGCTTAGGAGGTTTTTACTATGTTAGTTTCCGCAGCACAGATGCTCAAAGATGCAAAGGCCGGAAAATATGCGGTCGGTCACTTCAATATCAACAACCTTGAGTGGACAAAGGCAATCCTTCTCACCGCTCAGGAGCTCAACTCGCCCGTTATCCTCGGCGTATCCGAGGGCGCAGGCAAGTATATGTGCGGCTTCAAGACCGTCGCCGCCATGGTTGACGCTATGGTCAACGAGCTTGGAATCACCGTTCCCGTCGCTCTTCACCTCGACCACGGCACCTATGAAGGCGCTTTCAAGTGCATCGAGGCAGGCTTCTCCTCCGTCATGTTCGACGGCTCTCACTACGGCATTGAGGAAAACATCGAGAAGACCAAGGAGATAATCGCTCTCGCTCACTCGAAGGGCATTTCCGTTGAAGCTGAAGTCGGCGCCATCGGCGGCGAAGAGGACGGCGTTATCGGCGGCGGCGAAGTTGCCGACCCCAAAGAGTGCAAGATGATCGCCGATCTCGGCGTCGATATGCTCGCAGCGGGCATCGGCAACATTCACGGCAAGTATCCCGCAAACTGGAAGGGTCTGAGATTCGACGTTCTCGCGAAGATTCAGGAGCTCACCGGCGAGATGCCCCTCGTTCTCCACGGCGGCACAGGCATCCCCGCAGACATGATAAAGGAAGCTATCTCCCTCGGCGTTTCCAAGATCAACGTCAACACCGAGTGCCAGCTCGCTTTCGCTGACGCTACCAGAAAGTACATCGAGGCAGGCAAGGATCTCGAGGGCAAGGGCTTCGATCCCAGAAAGCTTCTCGCGCCCGGCTTCGAGGCTATCAAGGCTACCGTCAAAGAGAAGATGGAGCTGTTCGGATCGGTCAACAAGGCATAAGAAAAACTTCAAAAAACAATTTACCGGCAGAGTAAAATCTGCCGGTATTTTTCATTTGTGGAACAGATAAAAATACCGCCGGCGGAGATAGTCGGCGGTATTTGCATACACAGATAAAGTTATTAAAGCTTTTCCAACAGCTTCTGACGCTGTTCGTCATACTGCTCCTTGCTGAGTGTCCCTGCGGAAAGTTCGGCGTTGAGCTGTTTGAGCTGTTCTTCGATGCTCGATCCGAGACTGAACGCCTTGAAGAGCAAGAGTGCATCTGCGGCAATGGTGATTATCGGGAGAACGAAGACTGCGATTCTCAACCAAAGCTCATTTATATCTTCAAACTCTGACAAGTCCACTGCGATATCTGTAATTTCTCCTATAAAATCACTATTACTCTGTATCCATTGAATACATGGAAATACTAAAAACAGCACACACATCACTTTAAACAACTTATATTTACCATTTTTGAGGAAATATAAACCTGCGGGTAAAGCGGCAATTGGCAACATCGAAAACAGGAAAACCATAAAATCCTCTATATCCGGAGAGCTAAAGGAAAAAACCTCGCTGCGAATCAGCTGATATATTCCCAACACTGTCTCAGCCAACACAAAAATTTTAAAGAGTTTATATGCATCAGCCTTTTTGTCGGCTCTCTTTCAAATTTTGT
>DJQG01000128.1 GCA_002438685.1 Ruminococcaceae bacterium UBA6392
GCAAGCCGTTCCCTCGCTCTCCTCAGTTAGCTATTACTACTGCGGCGCGGCTATGGAAAGCCTGATTATAAAAATTATTTGAGTCGCTTGCTGTTACTTTGCTATCGCTCAAGTGATAAATAAATCCCAATTTGCCTATCTCACAAAGGTACATTTTAAATAATACTTCTCTTGCAATGCATAAATATAAAGAATCCTAACCAACGGAAAACCGTGGGTAGGATTCTTGCTTTATTATACGCTCGCCAAATTTGTTGTGGCTTTTTTATTTTATCGGAACAATAACGAAACTGTATGCAAGTTCTTTGCGTCCGTCAACTGCGTACTGCGGGAGAACGTCGGGACCGCAGCTGCCGGTGCCCGTGCCTCTGAGGAAGCCGTCGATGTCAATTGCCGTCGTATTCTCGGAGTGGAGGTCGTCGCGGTGCATCGAGTGCTGCATCAGAGCCTGCGTGAAGTGCCTTGCGGTGAAGCTGAGGTCTCTGTCGGGGTTGCAGATCATCAGTCCGATGCCGTCGGCATCCGTGATGCTGAGCTTGCGAACACCTGTGCGCACTCCGTAATCCTGTGGCTTGATGTAGAACTCATCCATATCGTTGACCGTAGTCTTGTATGTGCCGAGTGTCGCGTGCTCTCTGAAATCAATCATGTTCTCATCCGGACCGTAGCCGAGATATTCGATGTTCTCGAAGCTCATCGGCATCTCGAACACAAGACCGAAGCGCGGCAGAGCCGCGGCGGCTCTCTGCTGGGATTTTGAGTTGAACACCGCCTCGACTTTTATGCATCCCGCGGCGTCAACTATATATTTAAGATTGACCTTTGCAACAACGCCCTTCTTCGAGCGAAGGTTGAAGTCAACTGTGAATTTCGCCGAGTGCTTGGTCGAGGAAAAGTTTACTGAATGCGGGATAGCTTTTATGTCGTCGTATCCGGCTTTTTCCCACTTCGCAATGATAACTCTGTCGTTGTCGAGCATCGCGCGGAAAATGTTCGGAATGAAGCCCTTGTGCGCGGCGGGGGACTGGTTAATGAGTTCCTTTTCACCGAGCTTATAGGACGCTATTTCGCCGGTCTTGAGGTCGAATTTTACCGAGCCGCCGTCAAAGCTGACTTTCGCGGAGTTTCTGCCCTCTTTGCACTCCAATTTGCTGCCGGTCGGCAGAGCGACTTTCTTGTGCTCTTTCTTTATTATTACCTGTTCGCGTGCGATGAAGGCGTCGCCGTCCAAATATTCAAAGTTCATGCGGCAGTCGCAGCCGGCGGGAATCTTTGTTTTGAATGTCACTTTTTCACTCTTGCAGGGCGCAATGTCGAGCGAGAAACGCTCCCTCTCTCCGCTCTCAATGCCGTCAACCGTCATCGAGCGGACGATTGTGATATAGCCCGAACTGCGGAAGCGGTTTGTGTTCGTGAAGGTGAAGCTGCCGTCGCGGTTGTACTTTGCTCTGACGGGGCGATAGACCGCCTGCATCTCAAGCGCGCCGCTCGAGGGCGTGCGGTCAGGATGAACAAGACCATCAACGCAGAAGTTGCCGTCGTGTTTTTTCTCGCCGTGGTCGCCTCCGTAGGTGTATTTATACGGACCGTCTGCGTGATATACCGCGTGATCCGCCCATTCCCAGATACAACCGCCCATGAGATTGTCGTATTTATAGAAGCTGTCCCAGTATTCCTCCATCGCGCCGGGACCGAAGCCCATCGCGTGGACATATTCGCACAGGAAGTAGGGCTTTGTCTTGTACCATTTGCCCCTCTGTGTACCCATGCCGACTCGCTCGACCTGAGCGTGTGACGGATACATATCGGAAACTACATCGTAAGCCTTGCGCTTTGTGTGGATAACGCCCTCGTAGTGTACGGGAATCTCCGGGCAGGTCTCGTGCAGATAGTCGTAGCAGACATCCTGGCAGGCATAGCCGCCCGCCTCGTTGCCGAGCGACCACATCGTGATGCACGGATGGCTCCTGTCGCGGTAATACATTCTCCTGACTCTGTCGAGATATCTCGGTGCCCACTTGAGGTCGTGGCTTATCTTATTTATGTTGTTATGCGGAGCGAAGCACGCGCCGTGAGTTTCAATATCCGCCTCGTCGACTATATAAAGACCGTATGTGTCGGCAAGAGCTATCAGACACGGGTCGGGGGGATAGTGCGAGGTGCGTATCGCGTTGCCGTTGTACTCTTTGATGAGTCTGACATCTTTTTCATAGTCGTCAAATGTCATGACATAGCCGGTCTTGCCGTTTGTGTCGTGATGGTTGACGCCCTTGAACTTGATAACCTGTCCGTTGAATGTAAAGGTGTTGCCCTTTATCTCCACTGTTTTAAAGCCCGTGATATTTCTGAGCGTCATGAGCTCTTCGCCGTTCTTGTGCAGTGTTATATAAGCGTTGTAGACTGTTGGGATCTCCGCGTTCCACTCGGTGACATCGAGATCATCGAATGTCATGTATGTAAGGCGCTCTGCCTTTACAGCCTCTCCGGCAATAACCTTGCCGTCCTTTTCGAGTGAGAGGGCGACTTCGCATCCGTTGAGCTTGCCTTCGAGCGTGATTTCGACATCCATCGTCCATTTTCCATCTGCCTTGCGCGGGCGGATATAATAATCGTTTATGTAGACTGCCGGAAGTCTGTAGAGAAGCACGTCGCGGAATATTCCGTTCTCGCGGAACATGTCCTGACATTCGAGATAAGTGCCGGAGCACCATTTGTGAACGACCGCGAGCAGCTCGTTCGTGCCCTCATATATAAATTCCGAGATGTCGAACTCCGCCGAATTGTGTGCGCCCTCGCTGTAGCCGACATACATTCCGTTGACATAGAGGTCAACGCACGGAACAACGCCGAGGAAACTCAGAATATGAACATCGTCGGAATTTGTCACTTCAAAAGTCTTGCGGTAGATTCCGGCGGACATATGCTCGGGCACATTCGGGTTGGGCAGGTCGAACTCATATGGACAGTTGAGATAAACAGGCGGCTCGTATCCGGTGCGCTGCCATGTCGAGGGGATATGTATCCTGTCGAACTCAACGCCCGCTGCGTCGAACACTTCGGGGATGAGCGAGATATCATTGTAATATTTGAAATCCCACTCGCCGGAGAGAACCTCGACAAGGTCGGAATCCGTGCGCTCGTGCCTGAGATCGACGGCGCACAGCTTCTCCTTTTTTGAATACGGTATAAAATATGCTCTTCCCGCGAGCTTGCCGTCCTCAATGACTTTGAAGTCGCGGTAATTTGTCGTGTTCAGCTTATACTCCATATAAGCGTACCTCCTCAAAAAGCGCAGTAGTGCAAATTATAAGCACGGATATATTAGCATATTTTTCATGAATCTTCAATCCGTTGGCGGATTTGTTCATAAATTTTTTTAAATGCTCTACCAATTTTGACTATTTTGTGGTATTCTTGTTGAACCGAGAAAATCATATTGGCTTTTGAAAATTTTATCCCGCGAAAGGACTATTATATGAACAAACAGCACCCGATACCGTTTGACAAAGTGAATATTACAGGCGGATTCTGGAAAGACCGCATTGAACTTAACGAGTCCGTGACGCTCGACAGTGTGCGCCGCAGATTTGAAGATACCGGCAGATTTTCCGCGCTCAGCTGCGAGTGGAAGCAGGGCGAGCCCGACCGCCCGCATTTCTTCTACGATTCCGACGCGGCAAAGTGGATGGAAGCGGCGGCGTATGTGCTCGAAAGAAAGAATGACAAGCAGCTTGAAAGCTATGTCGAGGATCTTATCGACCGCATCGAGAGGAACATGACCTCCGACGGATATTTCAATGTCTGGTATACAGTTGTCGAGCCGGGCAAACGCTTCACTGACCGCGATCACCACGAATTATACTGCGCCGGACATCTTATCGAAGCGGCGGTCGCCTACTATGAAGCCACAGGCAAGCGCAGATTTCTTGACCTGATGTGCCGCTATGCCGGACTTATAGACGATGTTTTCCGCAGAGACGATTCTGCGGCGTTCACGACTCCCGGGCACCCGGAGATAGAGCTCGCCCTCGTGCGCCTCTATCGCTGCACGGGCGAAAAGCGCTGGCTTGACCTCAGCCGATTCTTTATAGATAAGCGCGGCGACAACGAAAAGGACAGGGGAGAGGCGAGCGGCTTCGCTTCCGAAGATTATCTCCAGGACAGAATCCCTCTGCGCGATCAGAGCGAGGCGGTCGGCCACAGCGTCAGAGCCTGCTATCTCTACAGCGCGATGGCAGATATCGCCTACGAATGCGGCGACGAAGAGCTGCTCGCGGCGGCAAACAGAATATTCAAAAACATGACGGAGCACCGCATGTATATCACGGGCGGCATCGGCTCGACCCGCATCGGCGAGGCGTTCACCGTTGACGGTGACCTGCCCAACGAGACTGCCTATGCGGAGACCTGCGCCGCAATATCTCTTGCGATGTTCGCCCAGCGTATGTCGCTGACCGCCGTCGATTCGCGCTATGCCGATATCGTGGAGCGGGTCATCTATAACGGATTTCTCTCGGGCACTTCGCTCGACGGAAAGAGCTTCTTCTATGAAAATCCGCTGTCTATAGACCTTCTGAACCGCAAGATAAAATACTGGCGCGGCAATGAAGTACGCCTGCCGATAACTCAGCGCGTCGAGGTGTTCGATTGCTCCTGCTGCCCGCCGAACGTCGCCCGCTTTGTCGAGAGCATCGGAAAGTATATATATTCGTATGACAGCGACACCGTCTATGTCCATCAGTTCATGGAGAGCGACACAGATGTTGCAATAAACGGCGGCACGGCGCATATCTCCCAGTCGACGGACTACCCGTCCGACGGCTCGGTGACAATACGCGTCAGCGGCGCGCCCGCTAAGCTTGCCGTCAGAATACCCTCGTGGTGCCGCGACTGCTCGGCGGGAGCCGAACGAGCCGAAAATCTCGGTATCAGCGGCGGCTATCTGTTCTTCGACTGCGAGGACGGCGCTAAGATAGAGCTGGATTTCGATATGTCCCCGGTCATTATCTCCGCCGACCCATCAGTGCATGAGGATTCGGGCAAGGTCGCCGTCATGCGCGGTCCCGTCGTCTACTGCGCCGAAGGAGTCGATAACGGCGATATATTCTCGCTCGCCGTCTCTCCGGAACTCAATGCCGAGCCAGTCGATCTCGGCTTCGGTATTCCCGCGCTCGATGTTGACGGAACAAGAAAGCTCGGAGCGGGCACTCTGTATGCCCCCGCGAATGAGATAAAATATGAACCCGCACGCATAAGGCTCATCCCGTATTTCGCCTTTGCCAATCGAGGCGAGAGCGATATGCAGGTCTGGATGAACATAAAATAATCAATATATATGTATATACTCGCCCTCTTTTGAGAGCGGGTATATCCTTTTGCATTCCGTTTTATTGACACTGACATTTTCGGTTGGTATAATTCGGTCAAAAACATAAAGGAGATAATCTTATGCAGCAGCTTGATATCCGAAGCTTCGATTCGACCCTGATACATTGCTATCTCTGGGATGATGTGAAGAATCTCAAGGGTGTTGTTCAGATCTCCCACGGAATGTGTGAATATGCCGGCAGATATCATGAGACCGCGCAGATGTTCAATGAGCACGGCTATATAGTCTTTGCCGACGATCACCGCGCCCACGGAAACACCGAGACCGATGAAAATCGCGGCAGGCATCCCGGTGATATCGAGAAGAAAACAGTCAAAGACCTTGTGTTCTTCTATAATTGGCTCAATGATCGCTACCATCTCCCGCAGGTGCTCATGGGTCACAGCTACGGCAGCTTTTTGGCACAGGATTTTCTCCAGCAGGGGACTGATGTCAAGGCAGTCGCTCTCTGCGGAACCGCCGATATGGACGGCGCGCAGGCGGCGCTCGCTCTGCTCTGGCCTCTTGAGCTGTTCGCCAAGGACTGGTGTCCGAAGTTCGTCAACCCCGTCAGCGATATGATTTTCGACGCGCGCTATAAGGGCGAAAAAAGGTTCGAGCCAGTGGGTGACGAGCAATGTTGCACGCCGCCAAGTGTTTATCGACGACCCGATGGCGGGAATAGATATCAGCGTCAACTTCGATTGGAATATGATAAAGGCGTTCGGCAGGATATATAAAAAAGAAAACATTGCGAAGATAAGCCCCGATGTCCGCATCGGTATATTCAGCGGCGACATGGATCCCATCGGCGGTACGAAGTCATCAAAGGCAAAGAAGCTCCTGCGCCGCTATCAGAAAGCCGGACTCAATGCCGAGATACATATATATAAAGATGCCCGCCATGAGCTGCACAACGAGAAGTGCCGCGACGAATATTTCCGCGATCTCGTCGGATTTTTCGACAGCGCAGTGAGAGCGGCAGAGCCCGCAAAGGCCTGAATTCGTTGTATATCAATGCCTGTGCGGTTCTCTGTGTCCGCGCAGGCATCTTTGATATCATGGGAGCGTCAAATAAAATGAAAAAAATCTGAAATTTTTTGAAAATTAGTGTTGACAAGTCCCGCCGGTTGTGTTATTATAGTCGAGCACTTGAGGGAC
>DJQG01000147.1 GCA_002438685.1 Ruminococcaceae bacterium UBA6392
CTACTCTATAATACAAGGAAGAGGTTATAAATGAAGGTTTATGTTATTCACGGGCCCAATATGAATATGCTCGGCATAAGGGAGCCGGATATCTACGGCAGGCAGACTTATGACGATCTCGTTGAATATATCCGCGCACACTGCGAAGAGAACGGCATGGAGCCCGAGTTTTTCCAGTCGAACCATGAGGGCACGCTCGTTGACATAATCCAGCAGGCGTATTATGAGAAAGCCGATGCGATAATAATCAACCCCGCGGCTTATACTCATACGAGCATCGCGATACATGACGCGCTCAAGGCGGTCGGTATTCCGGCGGTCGAGGTGCATCTGTCAAATATATCCGCGCGCGAGGAGTTCCGCGAGAATTCATATATAACCCCCGCCTGCGTCAAAACATATATCGGCTTTGGCTTTGAGGGCTACGAGAAGGCGGTAAAGCATCTGAAAAAGCACTATTGCAAGGACTGAAGCAAAAAGTTTACAAAGCGTTAACCGATTTTGTGGTTCTTTGATATAAAATAAGCTAAAGAGACACAGAAAAACTTTTGGGGGAAAAGATGACAGGCTATATCAAAGCTTTCAAGCCCGAGCTCAAAATCAAGGATTATGAGTTCTACCGCGGCGTATATTGCTCCGAGTGCAGGGTGCTCGGCAGATTATATACCCCGATAGCGAGAATGCTTCTGAGCTACGATTTCACTTTTCTCTCGATAGTCCGCCTGGCTCTTCAGGAGCAGTGCGGAAAATTTGAAAAAGGACGCTGCTGCGTGAATCCCGCGAAGAAGTGCCTCAAATGTACCGACGATGCGGAGCTCGAGCGCAGTGCCGATGTGGTTATAATCGTCTCTTATTATAAATTGCTCGATGATATCGCAGACGGCGGATTCTTCAAACGCCTTGCGTGTCGGCTCATAAAGCCCGCGCTTTCGCTCATGCATAAAAAAGCCGCGAGACGGCAGGAGATACTCGACCGCGCCGTCGCCGCCGCAATGGAAGAACAGCAGAAAATCGAAAGATCCGGCACGGCGTCGCTCGATGAGGCGTCGGATCCGTCCGGCAAGATGCTCGCCGCGATATTCTCCCAAGGCTACTACGGCGAGAACAAAATGCAGCTGTGGCGCTTCGGCTATCTTTTGGGCAGGTGGATATATCTGCTCGACGCCGTTGACGATATCGAAAAAGATATAAGGAGCGGGTCATATAATCCGCTGAAAGCAAAGTTCCCCGATGCGAACAGTCTCTCGGGCGATGAGTTCAGAAAATTTGCCGAAGAGCGCCTTGACCTCACGGCGGGCGAGACGGCGAACGCACTCGGCGGGCTGAAGTTCAACCGATTCGGGGATATAATAGAAAATGTGGTCTGCGACGGAATGCTCGCTTCGCAGACGGAAGTATTCAGAAAGAAAGAGGGTGTGAAGAATGAAAAGAAATCCGTTCTCGGTTCTCGGAGTGCCGGACACGGCGAGTGATGAGCAGATAAGAAACGCTTATCGTGAGCTCGCCCGCAAATACAGCGACTCGTCGGATGACGGCAAGATGCAGGAACTCAACGACGCATATGATCAGATAGTCATGCTCCGTGGCGGACTCGGCGGCTCTTCGTCATCATCGTCTTCGCACTCTTCGTCATATGCGAACAACATGTCCGACCTGTCCGATATACGCGAAAAAATACGCAGCGGCAGGATAGAAGACGCATTGGTTCTGCTCGACGGAATCCCCGAGCAGTATCGCACTGCTGAGTGGTATTATCTCAAGGGCGCGGCTCAGCAAAGACGCGGCTGGCTCGACTATGCATCTGAGAATTTTGACCGCGCGTGCAGAATGGATCCCAACAACCGCGAATATGCGGCGGCAAAGGAAAATCTCGATTCGTCGAAAAACGGCGGCTTCCGCAGCGCACGCAAATCGTCGAACGGCTGCGGCGCCTGCGATGTCTGCTCCGGTCTGCTCTGCGCCGACTGCTGCTGCGAGTGCATGGGCGGCGACCTTATCCCGTGCTGTTGAGGCTGATATATGAAACGCGAAATGAAAAAAACATCAAAAATAGCTCTCAGCGCCGTTTTTGCGGCGCTGTCTGTCGCTCTTATGGCGCTGATCTCGCTCATTCCGAATCTCGAACTCGCGCTCCCCGCGATATCGAGTTTATTTGTCGCGGTCATTGTAATTGAGATAAACAGAAAATGGGCGCTCGGCGTATGGGCGGCGGTGTCCGTGCTGTCGCTGATAGTCGTCCCGAACAAAGAGGCGGCGATAATCTACGCAGTCTTTTTCGGCTATTATCCCGTGCTCAAATCCGTGCTCGAGAGCAAAACGCCGCGCGCGGTCGAGTATATTATAAAAGTGCTGACCTTTGCGGGCGTCATGACTCTGTCATATTTTTTGATGATAAAATTTATGGGCATCGACCCCGACCTGCCGGATTTCCTCGGCAAGTGGACGATACCCGCGATAGCGCTGCTCGGCATAATCGCATTTCTGCTCTATGATTACGCCCTGTCAAAGCTGATTACATTCTATTGCCTGCGCCTGAGCAGCAAGCTCAGAAAGATACTTAAATGAAACATATCCGCACTGATTTTGCAGATATAAAAAGTTAAGCCGACCTGTGGTTCATAGGTCGGTTTTTGTCATTATATAAGCGGAGATAGGAAATTGCACAATATTACAAATCGGCACAAACCCGTGGGGGAACATTATCCTCCCGCGAAATCTGCACAATTTTATCGGCGCGTATTTGTAGGGTGCGGCGACCTCGACGCATCGTTGCCGCGATAGCGGCACGGAATTCTCGAAATGTCTATTACCAATCGTTCGTATGGAAAGCCCTTGCGACTGTTTGCTATTTTAAAGGCTTAGTGTAGTTAAATAGACTAAGGCAAACCTCGGTCATTGGCTTTTTTGCAAAGTAAAAGCAAGTAATCAGCCGATCTTAATAATCAAGCTTTCAATAGCCGCGCCGCAGTGTTCGATAAGCCAATTGATAGGAGTGAGGGAACAGCTTGCGAAGCAAGACGCACGAGCACGTATTGTTTGAGCGAAGCGAGTTTACGGGCGAATGTGCCGAGCAACTGATTGAGAACCGCAAGCTATGTACTGCGGCGTGGCGTTGCCGGGGTCTCGGGGT
>DJQG01000090.1 GCA_002438685.1 Ruminococcaceae bacterium UBA6392
ACGCTGTCCGTAAATTCGAGCGGAGATTTGACCCTCGTCACCGGGCACCAGTCGCCCAGCCCAATCGCTACAAGCCCGCGCGCGTCGCGGCGGCGCGAGATATACTCGCAGTAGCGGAATATCGCCGTCGCGTTCTCTTCGATTATTTTTCTGTCGCCGCGCAAAATATAGCAGAAATACGGAATATATGTTAGCGCGGCGTCCCACGCGGGGCCGTTGCCCCACTCGAAGCCCCAGCCGCCCGTCGGCACTATGCCGGGCAGCGCACCGTCCGCACGCTGAGCGGCGCGGATATTGCGCAGCCACTCGCGGTAGCTGTTGACGGCATCGAGGTTCATCAATATGTGCTCGGCGGAGAGAGCGGCATCGCCCGTCCAGCCGTTTTTCTCGCGGTGCGGGCAGTCGGTCGGGAAATAATAGAAATTCGAGAGGTCGGAGTTTCTTGTCATCAACTGCAATTTGTTCGTCATCCCGTCGGAGCAGCCGAACGAGCCGATCTCGCGCAGAGCCGAGTTCTGCACAACAAAGGTCAGAAGATCGGCGGTCGCCTCCTGCTCGGTTATGCCGAGCACCACGCAGTATCTGAAGCCGTGATATGTGAACACGGGCTCAAAAATCTCTTCGCCCTCGCCTTTAAGTATGTACACATCGCGCTGGGAATATCCGGCGGGATAGAAGCAGATGTTGCTCGTGTCCGGCTCGCCGTCGGGCGCAAAATATTCGCCGAACTGCAGATCGATTTGCCGCCCGCGCTCGCCGCTTATCCTGAGCTTTACGGTGCCCGCCGAGTTCACGCCAAAATCGAATAAAAATCCGTCGCGCTCGTCGCTCGCGATTTTTTTCGCCTCTTTGACAACGTCGCCGCGGGTTATGTATTCCTTGAGCCTGCATTTTCTTATCAGAACCGGCTTTATCTCACGCACGGGCGCTATCGGCTCCGCCTCGCACAGGCGCTTTTCGCCGCGCGGAGTCTCCGCAGACAGGGCGTTTTTCCACGCGCCGTCGTCAAATTCGGGCTCGGACCAGCCGGGAATTTCAAGGCGCGCATCGTAATAGCATCCGCAGCGCAGGTCATCGAAAATGACCGGCGACGGAGCGGTTTTGACCGAGCCGTCAGCCTCGAAAGTATCAATTCCGCCGTCAATATATTCCGTCGAGACGCAGAATGCCGTGCGCGGCGCGCCCCTGAAAGCGGCGATATCAAAGTCCCAGATCTGACCGCCCGGCGCGTTCTGCATTCCGTTGCCGAGCATTATGCCGAGAACATTTTTGCCCGGCACGAGATACTCGGTTATATCATACTCGTCGTAGTAGACAAGATCGTCGGGGTTCGAGATATACGGGGCTAAAATGCCTTTAGTCAGCTTCTGCCCGTTGACATAGAGCTCGTAAAAACCGAGTCCCGTCAGCGTAATGACGCACTTTTTGACTTCGCCGTTTATCTCAAAAGTCTTTCTGAAATAAGGCGCGGGGACATGGGATGTATAGGTTGTATAATCATAGCCCGCACAGATAAATTTTTCCGAAAACATAACAGCACTCCTTTACGCTAATATCATAACCGAGGATGGGAAAAACTGCAACAGATAATAAAAACATTGCCATGCTTTTTTAAATGTGCTGATCAGGTTTTAGCAATAAATGTTACGACTAATGAAAAACAGCCCACTGAAAGTTCTTTTTTCAGTAGGCTGTCGGTTTGAACAACGAAGTTTGTACGAAGGTGGTTCACTTAATCTTTGTCTATTATTGTTGCGTTTTCAATGTTATTTTTTCCACATCATAGTACCGCGCAATTTGTCTGTTAATCCAAAAAGTTGAATCTTCTTCAATATTGAGTGCCTGGAAGAAATCCGGAACTGTTTCCACATCGCTTATTTCGGTATTTCCGTTTTTTATTTCGGTTATCCTTTCAACATATTCATCGCTATATGCTTGCGGAGTTCCGTTTTTCAATGCTAACAGCGTATCCACAAAGGTCAGGTCATGTATTCCATAGCTCAAACATCCGCCAAAAAATAATGCAACAATCATCAAGCCGCTGCATAAAACATAGCTTTTCTTAAAACTTTGCATTTTAATTGTCACTATTTCCTTTTGATTCAACCAGCCGCAAAAATAAAAAATATTAAAAGAAATAAGCAAATAGTACGCATAATAATAAATATTCACTTGCCTGCCGGCACCTACATTTCCCATTGCGTAAAGAGGAGGTGTCAATTGAGTTGCAAATACTAAGAAAGAGAAAATCAATACCAACACGGGATACTTAAACCGACACTTTGTGTTCTTTGTTGAAATCGTAGCTATAATTGCAATTATAATAAATCCTGCTATTTGCGCTAACCCAGTCCACTGCGCAATAAATCTAAAAGCATGAAGAACCGAACGCAATATAGCTTTAACTGCAGAATTGCCTGTTAAAAGAGCTGCTCTGACACTGTTTCCGGGAGCTATCATGCTTATAATGAATCCCGCCATAAGAACAACAAAAACGCTCAAAAAATATGGCACTATTTTCTTTTTTGTTTTAAACACAGCAACTGTTGCTATCGATAATATCACTGCCGTTAATAACGCCGTGGAGTAATTTCCTCCCCCGATAATCGCCGAAAATAACAGAGATATAATAAAATAGATTACCCTTGCTGATGAATTGTCGGTAAATGCCAGCTTTATCAAAAACGAGAAAAACATCAATGAGAAAGCGTAGAAAAGAGTATAGTAAGCACACCCATTCCACCAAAAGAACGCTTGATTTTTGTCCACAACAAAATGAATTGAAAGTAATAATATAATCAGAGATACAATCAGTCCGTATTTTCTATTAAAGCCAAGTGCGCCAAATATTGTGTCAACAAAGAACATTGTGGACGCTATCAGTGCTGTGAGCATAACGACAGAAGTTAAAAAATACAGTTTTTCCGAAAAGGCAGCAGGCTGTAAACTAAAAATAAAAACAGCCGCATATGTTCCCTGCCATTCGAAATAGGTCTTTTTGACTTGCTTAAAACTTGCAGACAAAATATCATAAAACCCACCGCCATCTTTTACAGCACGGTGTACTTTTTCGGAAAAGCCAAAATCATCAGCTACAGGATGTGAATAGACAGACGATACCACTATCGGTATAATACTGATCAACAGTCCAACAGCCAATATAACAATAAAAGTGTTCAATATTTTTTTGTTGTGTACAATCGTTTCCATATAATCCTCCCACAAAATGCTTTAGCCGCACAACATTGATTTGCTGTTATATATCATTGATAAGCGGCTTTAATCAACATATTTTGCCAAAAAACATACATTTTTGTTTTGTCAAAAATTATTATAGTATAATTAAGCTCTAAAAATTTGGCATTTTTATAACGGAAACCGCAAAACTGTTTTGCAGACTTTAGAAAGACAAATATGGCATCGTATAAAGTCTCTAAGCAATGGATACAAAAAAATCGAGTATTCATAAAGTCAAATCCCTTATGAATACTCGATATGGTCCGAGTGACAGGGTTCGAACCTGCGGCCTGATGGTCCCAAACCACCCGCGCTACCAGCTGCGCCACACCCGGTTGTATTTATTTTTTAGTTTGCTTCCTGCTTATTGGCTTTCTGCTATCCGTCCGCGGCGCTTCCTTCAGAAACATAGTCGCGGCTCTTCGCTTGGAGCGCTCGCTCCGCTCCTTGTTTCTTCACCTCGGAGCAATGCCTTCTTCCGCCCCCGGCGGCGGCATTCCTCCTCGCCCAGCTGCGTCTGAATCACTCGTGATATTTTACCTTTTTTAGCCCCGTTTGTCAACCTCGGCAAGCAGTTTCACACGGCAAGCGGCAAGCTGATATTTTTCCGTAACCTGACAAGCGGGCGGTGAATACTCTGTAATATGACTTTTCGGGAGGCGTATTATGGGTAACATCAGCTATTTTCTCGGGTGCAGCTCGCCAGAGGGGTTTCACTCATTTTTCGGCGAGCTTTGTCCGACTCATTCGGGCGGGTATACATATATAATAAAGGGCGGTCCGGGCACGGGCAAATCGAGCCTGATGAAACGGATAAACTCCGCACTGGTTGACTCAGGGATTGAGACGGAGCTGATATACTGCTCATCCGACCCCGCTTCGCTCGACGGCGTATATGCGCCCGCGCTCAACTGCTGGATAGCAGACGGCACTTCTCCGCACACGCTCGAGCCGAAATATCCGGGCGCCGCACAGGAGATAGTCGATTTAGGCAGATTCTGGGATAAAAATATTCTGCGTTCGCGCGCAGATGAGGTTATCGCACTGACCGATGAAAACACCGCGTGCCACCGCAGATGCAGACGTTTTCTTGAAGCCTCCGCTCTGCTGCGTGAGGATATACTGCGCCTGACTCTCGGCTGCACAGACACGGGGAAAATCAAGCGCGCGGCTTCGCGCATCGCGTCGCGGGAGTTCGGCACGCCGACCGGGAGAATCGGCGAAGAGAGTCACAGAATGATATCCGCCGTCACGCCGGACGGGATAACCTTCTTCGGTGATACAGTAAAACAGCTCTGCGAGCGCATATATATCATCGATGACGACAACATCGCGAGCTCCGCCGCCCTGCTGTCCCTGCTTCGCGGATACGCGCTCTCCGGCGGGCACGACATAATCACGAGCCCGTCTCCCCTTTCACCGGACGGCGAGCCCGAGCATCTGCTCATTCCCAACCTGTCGCTCGGCTTCGTGACCTCAAACAAGCTGCATCCTGCGGAGTTTGACGGCGCGGTGAAGATAAACTCATCGCGCTTCACCGACCGAGCCGCGCTGCGCCGGCATATGTCGCGGCTGAGCTTCACCAAAAAAGCCTACGGCGAGTTTATCGACGAGGCTGAAATTTCTCTCGCGAGCGCAAAGAGCATACACGACGACCTCGAGAGCATATATATATCCGCCATGGACTTTTCGCACATGGATGAGCTCGCGAAGAGCATTGCGGAGGATATGCTGAAGAGACAGACATAATTCTACGCAACAGAAAAAACAAGCGTCAGGGCGATTAAGCTCCGACGCTTGTTTTGTTACAGTTCATCGTTAAAGAAGTCATAGTCAACTCTCTTGACCACATAAGTTTCAACAACTGAAACCCCTAAATTATATTCAATCATCAACTCTGTCAATTGATTCCCATCCACCAAGACAATTTTCTGATGGAGCTGTTTTTCCGCAAAAGCAATCGCCTCTTTTGAAAAGTGCGCCGTTGTGATAAAAATGCCTTTCGTTGCACCCTGCCCTGCCAGCGCACCCAAGAACTTCTGTATCTCCGGTCTGCCGACTGTGGTATCCGAACGCCACTTTTTAGCTTGTATATAAATTGAATCGAAGCCGAACTTATCTGCCGACACTATTCCGTCGATACCTTCATCACCTGATTTTGGAGTAATTGCCGTTTCGTTTTGCTTCAGTGTACCGTAGCCCATTTTTATAAGCAGCCTTACGATTAAATTTTCAAAATCATACGGACTCATTTTCAGCAGCTCGCTCATCAGGCTGTCACAAAGTGACGAATTGATTTCACGTATTGAAAGCTCAAGCTGTTCCTGCGGACTTTCTTCTTTTTTATTTATATCGGTACAATTGCCCGATTGAGTATTCTTGGGATTTGAAAACTCATTAAAAGAATCAAATCTGCGCAAATACTCAATATCAACATTACTGCTGCCGTTTTTCACAGCCTCTTCGCCTAAATTCGTTATCACATATATCGATCTAGATGTCCTATCTATCAAACCGGCTTTTTTCAAATATGTTCTTGCCCATCCGACACGGTTTAAATATGTCGGCTGTCCGCTCGGCAATGCTTCTCTTTTATCCTCATCACTGAGATTGAATTTATTGGCGCAATATTCCGCGACTTCTTTTAAATTATGTTCTTTGCCGTCTGCAAGGCAATCAAGAATAGGCGAAAAGAACTGATAATATTTCGGTACTGGCATTTTAACATTTCCTCTCTCCGCATCATGTCTGTTCTATATCGAATTATATCACAACATTATACAAAAAACAACCAAATCTGAAATCGACAGTTCTCTCAAAAGACAGACATAAAAAACGGGCGTCCGCATAACGGACGCCCGCGTCAACTCTGGAGAAAATTATTCGCCGACAACGTTGACAGCTCTGAGCTTGCTGGAATCCTTGGGATCCGGCTCGACCTCGAAGGTGACCTTCTGACCCTCGGTGAGAGTTCTGTAGCCGTCTGCAACGATAGCGGAGAAATGTACGAAAACATCGTCGCCGCCCTCATCGTTAGCGATGAAGCCAAAACCTTTTTCTGCGTTGAACCATTTGACTGTACCCTTCATTGTGGTACCTCCGTGAAAAAATTTGCATTCTATATTATATGTTGTGCAATGAACCCGCACATTTTTGTGAACCATCAAACGGTCAATGGCTTACAAAAACATGCGAGTCCACAGAAACATTTGTCAGAATACGCATTAATTATATATTCACATTGCGCTTTTGTCAAGAGCAATTTTGTCGAATAAAAAGAATAATAGATAAAAATTTATAAATTTTCAGTTGACATTTTCTCTTTTACGGAGTATGATAAATGCATATCCATTGGGGAGTAGCTATGGGCAAAAGCCCATCTCGCTGTCACCAACCGCTGCGTCGGCCGTGATAACCGGTCAAAACCGGCTGGCAGCAGACATATGCATTGAATGCGTTTGAAGCAAGACCTTTGGCAGACATAAGTCTGTCGAAGGTCTTTTTTGTCTAACCTAAAAGGAGGCACAAAGGTGAAATACTATCTTGAAGATGTCCGCGAAGTGTTTGAGCGGACAGAGAGCTCGGAAAACGGACTTACGCAATCCGAAGCCGAACGCCGTCTTGAAAAATACGGCAAAAACAAATTGGCGCAGGCGAAGCCGAAATCGCTCATCAGGCGGTTCCTCGAACAGCTTGCCGACCCGATGATAATTATTCTTATCGTCGCCGCCGTAATCTCGGCTATTACTACGGTATACGAGGGCAGAGTCTCCGGCTCGTCATCTTTCCCGACGGACACGGTGATAATCCTTGCAGTCGTGCTCATAAACGCGGTGCTCGGCGTTTTGCAGGAGAGCAAGGCTGAAAAAGCCATTGAAGCACTGCAGGAGATGAGCGCGGCGACCTCGAAGGTCATTCGCGAGGGCAGGATAATGACTGTCAAGAGCGAAGATCTGACCGTCGGCGATATCGTGGTGCTCGAAGCGGGCGATGCCGTTCCCGCAGACTGCCGCATATTTGAAAGCGCGAGCCTCAAAATCGAAGAAGCCGCACTGACCGGCGAGAGCGTGCCGGTGAGCAAGATAATATCCGCCCTCGGCGCGGGCAGCGGCGGCGACATCCCGCTCGGCGACAGAAAAAATATGGCTTACATGGGCAGCGCCGTTGTCTACGGGCGCGGCAAAGCGATCGTCACCGACACGGGCATGAACACCGAGATGGGCAAAATAGCCGACGCGATAACAAAGGCAGAGGACGGTCAGACCCCGCTGCAGAAGAAGCTCTCTCAGCTCTCCAAAACGCTGACATTTCTCGTGCTCGGCATCTGCGTTTTCATCTTCGCCTTTTCGCTGTTTATGGAGCGTTCGACGCTCGCGGGCGGCGACCCGGCGCTGATATTCAAGAGCGTAATTGATGTGTTCATGGTCGCAGTAAGTCTCGCCGTCGCGGCGGTTCCCGAGGGGCTCGCCGCCGTTGTCACCATAGTGCTCTCGATAGGCGTCACGAATATGTCGAAGAAAAACGCGGTTATACGCAAGCTCACCGCGGTCGAGACGCTCGGCTGCGCACAGATAATCTGCTCCGACAAGACCGGCACGCTCACGCAGAACAAGATGACCGTTGTCGACCATTACGGCGACGGCGAGCTTATCGCAAGAGCGATGTCCCTCTGCTCGGACGCGGAGGAGGATTCGGACGGAGCAGTCACGGGCGAGCCCACCGAAGCGGCTCTCGTGAACTTCGCGATAAGCCTCGGGATGCACAAGGGCGATTTAAAATCGGACAGTCCGAGAATCGGCGAAGCCCCGTTTGACTCGGGCAGAAAGATGATGTCCACCGTTCACAAGACGGCTCACGGCGTCGTTCAGTACACAAAGGGTGCGCCCGATGTTGTTGTCGATCTGTGCACCCACGCTTTTATTGACGGAAAGACCGTACCCATGACGGACGAGATAAGAGCGAATATAGCCGCGGAAAACAAGAGAATGGCGGATAAAGCGCTGCGCGTGCTTGCGGCGGCAATGAGGAAATATGACGCCGCGCCCGACGATTTTTCGCCCGAGGCGCTGGAGCACGATCTTGTCTTTATCGGACTCACGGGCATGATCGACCCCGTTCGTCCGGAGGTCAAGGCAGCAATCGAAGAGTGCCGCGGCGCGGGCATAACGCCCGTCATGATAACCGGCGACCACAGGGACACCGCCGTTGCGATAGCCTCGGAACTGGGCATACTCACCGACCCGTCCCAGGCAATAACCGGCGCAGAGCTCTCCGCGATGAGTGATGAAGAGTTTGCGGACAGAGTCGAGAATATATATGTATACGCGCGCGTGCAGCCGGAGCACAAGACGAGAATAGTCAACGCATGGCGCGCAAAGGGAAAGATAACCGCCATGACGGGCGACGGAGTCAACGACGCGCCGTCGATAAAGAGCGCCGACATCGGAATCGGCATGGGCATCACCGGCACGGACGTCACAAAGAACGTTGCCGACATGGTGCTCACGGACGACAACTTTGCGACTATCGTCAACGCCGTTGAAGAGGGCCGCCGGATATACGACAACATCCGAAAGGCTATTCAGTTCCTGCTCGGCTCGAACCTCGCGGAAGTGCTCGCGATATTCACGGCGACGCTCCTCGGCTTCACGATCCTCGAAGCGCCGCATCTGCTGTTTATAAATCTTGTCACCGACTGCTTCCCCGCTCTCGCGCTCGGACTCGAAAAGGCGGAAAGCGACATCATGCGTCGCCGCCCGCGCGACCCGTCGGACGGAATATTCGCAGGCGGGCTCGGGTTCGACGTTCTCTATCAGGGCGTGCTGGTCACCGCGCTGACTCTCGCGGCGTTCTTTATAGGCGAGCGCTTTGAGACAGGTCACTGGGCGTTTATGAACATCGCCGAGTGCGAGCAGGGCATGACAATGGCGTTCCTCACCATGTCGATGTGCGAGATATTCCACTCGTTCAACATGCGCTCGCAGCGCGGCTCGGTAATAAAAATGAGCCTTCACGGCAGCCACAACATGCCGCTGTTCGGCGCGATGGTAGCGTCGCTCGTGCTGACGACTGCGGTTATAGAGATTCCGTTCCTTGCGAACGCTTTCGGCTTCACTCCAATAGGCATCGCGGAATACGCCTCTTCGCTCGCGCTCGCGTTCTCGATAATCCCGATAGTCGAGATAATAAAAGCTATTCAGCGCGCGGCGGCAAAGCGAAAAATCGCCGTGTAATATAGCAATTCAGAATTATTCTACATAAAAAGATATTATTTTATTAAATGCGCCTTGACTTTTCCCCGGATATGATATTATTTGTTCGTACAACCATTGGGGAGTAGCTATGGGAATTATCCTTATCTGAATGTCAACAATCTCGCTTTCAGCTGGCATCAGACAGACGGCTTTCAGGCGTTTGAAGCAAGACCTTTGGCAGAGAGTGCTGAAGGTCTTTTTTAATTCTCCTTCAGTGCTCTCTGCTATTCAAATCAAAAAGAAAGGTCTTGAAAACTTTCTCTATCTTGAGCCGACAGAGAAAGTTTTCTCGGCGGTCGAGAGCTCCGAAAAAGGTCTGACTTCGACCGAAGCGGAGCAGCGCCTTACAAGCTTTAAAGAAGCCGAAAAAGACAGCCTCTTTAAGAAGTTTATCAACTCCCTCGCAGACGACCCCATGATCATCATGCTACTCGTCGCGGCGGTCATTCAGGCTGTTGTCACGGCAGTCAGCATGGACACCGAGATGGGCAAGATAGCCGATGCCCTTTCGGACGCCGAGCAGGAACAGACTCCTCTTCAGAAGAAGATGGCAGAGCTCTCGAAGTTCCTCACAAAGCTCGTTATCGTCATATGCGTAGTCGTATTCGCAGTCGGACTCATCGAGTCCCTTGTCCTGAGCGATCAGCCCTTCTCATGGGATCTGCTCGGAAACACCGCACTTGACACATTCATTTCGGCAATTGCTCTTGCAGTCGCCGCGATCCCCGAGGGACTGCCGGCAGTCGTCACGATAATCCTTTCGATAGGCGTTACCGCGATGAGCAAGAGACAGGCTCTTATCCGCAAGCTTACCGCAGTTGAGACCCTCGTAATCTGCTCCGATAAGACCGGCACCCTGACCCAGAACAAGATGACCGTTGTTGACCACTTCGGCGACAACGAGAAGCTCATCGCCGAGGCGATGGCTCTCTGCTCCGACGCTCAGATAGACGGCGCCGGCAAGGTCACCGGCGAGCCCACCGAGGCGGCTCTCGTCGGCTACGCTTATGCGTTGGGCATGAGCAAGAACGATCTGGTCAAGGCGAACCCCAGAGTCGGCGAAGCTCCGTTCGACTCCGGCAGAAAGATGATGTCCACCGTCCATCAGACGCAGTCCGGCATCGTCCAGTACACAAAGGGCGCACCCGATGTTGTTATCAATCTGTGCAAGAACGTCCTTGTTGACGGCAGGATAGTTCCCATGGACGATAAGTTCAGAGCTAAAATCGCCGCAGACAACAAGAGAATGGCGGACAGGGCTCTGCGCGTTCTCGCAGTCGCTCTCAAAAACTATGATTCCGTTCCCGCATCCTTCGAGCCCGAGGCTCATGAAAACGACCTCGTGTTCGTCGGTCTGACCGGCATGATCGACCCCGTCCGCCCCGAAATCAAGGCGGCTATCAAAGAGTGCCGCGGCGCGGGCATAACCCCGATAATGAAACCGGCGACCACAAGGACACCGCAGTCGCCATCGGACGCGAGCTCGGCATAATCTCCGACGCATCGCAGGCTGTCCTCGGCGCGGAGCTCGACAAGTTCAGCGACGAAGAATTAGTCGAGGAAGTTACGAAATACTCCGTCTATGCGCGAGTCCAGCCCGAGCATAAGACAAGAATAGTCAAGGCGTGGAAGGCACGCGGCATGGTCACCGCAATGACCGGCGACGGCGTCAACGACGCGCCCTCAATCAAGGCCGCAGATATCGGCATCACCGGCACGGACGTCACCAAGGGCGTCGCCGACATGGTGCTCGCGGACGACAACTTCGCTACTATAGTCAACGCTGTTGAAGAGGGAAGAAAAATCTACGACAACGTCTGCAAGGTGCTCCAGTTCCAGCTTTCGACTAACATGTCCGAAGTTATAATCATGTTCATCGCATCGATACTCAACTTTGAGCTTCTCTCCCCCGTTCATCTGCTGTGGATCAACATGGTCACCGACTCCCTGCCCGGTCTTGCGCTCGGCATGGAAAAGGCAGAGGGCAACCTGATGAAGAGAAAGCCCAGAGCGACAACGGACGGCATATTCTCCCACGGCGCGGACTTCGACATGGCATGGCAGGGCGTCTACCTTGCGATAATCGAGATCGCCGCTTATGTCATCGGCTACCGCCTTGAGGTCGGCAGCTTCGAGAATATGTTCTTCGGCGGCTCCGCCGGCCACTGCGTCAACGCTATGGCGATGGCGTTCCTGACGGTCAACTTCGCAGAGATGATGTGCGCCATCAACATGCGTTCGAGAACGGGCTCCATCTTCTCGAAGAGCATGTTCAAGAACATGAACTGGTGGCTCGTCGGCGCGTTTGTCGTAACGACTGCGCTGACCCTCGCGGCTATCTATATTCCCGGACTCTTCAACGATGTCTTTGACATCGCGCCCGGTACATTCCAGCTCAACGAGCTGCTCATTTCCGCAGGTCTCTCGGTCTCCACTATCCCGGTGTTCGAGATAGGCAAGGCTATCAGACGCGCGGCAGAGCGCAGAAAAGAAAGCTGCGTAAAAATTGATATGATGCATCCCCTGCGCCGTGAGGTGCGGGGGATATTTTGTTATAACTTTTATCACAAAGGACTGCGAACCGCCGCAGTCCTTATTTTTATTTTGTCACAAACAGCCCCGATGTGACCAAAACATACTATTTTTATATCCTTTTGTAAGAGCAAACTGCACTCAATTTGTTTATATAACGTTAATGAATATATTTTTATTTTTTTGTTGAAATCTATGGTAATGTATGCTATAATTTCTTCAAAACTGTGGTTATTTTTTATGCAGTAAATCTAAACGCGCAGCGGCGCTTTGATAAGGAGGACTTTTTTTGAAAGCCTATAACGCGAAAGACATCAGAAATATCGCCATAGCAGGTCATGGCGGCAGAGGAAAAACAACCCTTGCGGAAGCAATGCTTTACACCGCGAAGGCTACCGACAGACTCGGCAGAGTCGCCGACGGCACCACCGTGCTCGACTTCGACGCCGAGGAGAAGAAGAGAAAGGCCACGGTTTCAACCGCTGTTGCCGCTATCGAGTGGAACGGCGCGAAGATAAATATAATAGACACTCCCGGTCTTTTCGACTTTGCGGGCGGCATGAGCGAAGGCATCCGCGCGGCGGACAGCGTGCTCATCGTCACTGCGGCGGGCTCCGGCTTCGACGTCGGTGCAGAGAAGGCTCTCAAGGCGGCGAACGCCAGAGGCATTTCGAGAATGTTCGCCATCACACGCTGCGACGCGGACAATACAGATTTCTATAAAACATTTGCAGCTATAAAAGACGCAGTCGGCGGCGCTATCTGCCCCGTTATCGTCCCCTATATGGACGGCGGCAAGGTTGCGGCATATGTCAACCTCGCGTCCCGCAAGGCTTTTGACTACAGCGGCGGCGAGAAGAAAGAGGTCGCAATGCCCTCCGACCCGCAGCTTGACGAGATGCTCGATATACTTACAGAAGCAGTCGCTTCGAGCGACGACGAGCTGATGGAGAAGTTCTTTGCAGGCGAGACTTTCACCCGCGAAGAGATAATCAAGGCTCTCAACTCCGGCGTCAGCGACGGCTCCGTTATCCCCGTATATGCCTGCGCAGGCTACACCTGCGAAGCTATCGATATGCTTCTTGACGAGATAGTCTATTCCGCTCCCTCCGCAGCCGACAAGGCAGGCGAGAACGGTCTTCCCTGCGACGAAAACGGTCCGCTTGCGGCTATCTGCTTCAAGACTATCGCCGACCCGTTCGTCGGCAAGATGTCCTTCTTCAAGGTCGTTTCCGGCAAAATCACGCCTGACACCCCCGCTTATAACTCCCGCACCGAAGAGAGCGAGAGAATGGGCAAGATAATCACCCTCAGAGGCAGCAAGCAGGAGGACGCATCCTGCATCCCCGCCGGCGACATCGGCGTTGTCACGAAGCTTGCAGGCGTCAAGACCGGCGACACGGTCTGCTCGGCAAAGAACCCGATAACCCTCGAGGGCATCAAGTTCCCGACCCCCTGCCTTTCAATGGCAGTCAAGGTTCGCAAGAAGGGCGACGAAGAGAAGGTCGCGGCGAGCTTGCTCAGACTCCTTGAAGAGGATCCGACAATTTCGTTCGTCATTAACAAGGAGACCCGCGAGCAGATTCTCTCCGGTCTCGGCGAGCAGCACCTTGACGTTATCGTTTCCAAGCTCAAGAACAAGTTCGGCGTTGAGGTCGATCTCAGCGTGCCGAAGGTTGCATACAGAGAGTCCATCCGCAAGAAGGTCGAGGTTCAAGGCAGACACAAGAAACAGTCCGGCGGACACGGTCAGTTCGGCGATGTGTTCATCCGCTTCGAGCCTTGTGAGAGCGACGATCTCGTTTTTGCCGAGGAAGTTGTCGGCGGCTCCGTGCCGAAGAACTTCTTCCCCGCAGTTGAAAAGGGTCTGCGCGACAGCGTCAAGAAGGGCGTACTTGCAGGCTACCCGATGGTCGGTCTGAAAGCTACTCTTTACGACGGCTCTTATCATCCGGTCGACTCGTCCGAAATGGCGTTCAAGACCGCCGCGAACATAGCATACAAAAACGGTATTCCGCAGGCGAACCCCGTTATCCTTGAGCCCATCGGCACTCTGAAGGCTTATATGCCCGACGAGAACCTCGGCGACATCATGGGCGATGTCACAAAGCGCCGCGGTCGCGTGCTCGGCATGGGTCCGTCCGACGAGCCGAAGATCCAGGAGCTCATCGCTGAAGTTCCCATGGGCGAGATGGGCGATTTCTCGACCGTCCTGCGCTCCGTGACCGCCGGCAGAGGCTGGTTCACCCTTGAGTTCACCCGCTATGAGGATGCGCCGCCTGTCGTTGCACAGAAGGTTATCGAAGAGGCAAAGGCAAACGAGACCGAAGCAGATAAATAAAAACATAAAGAGAGCTGTCAAACGGCAGCTCTCTTCTTAATTTAATATCAAAAACCCGCCCGGCATCGCGCCGTGCGGGTCAATTTTACTTTGAATTGCGGCTTTGCAGCGAGATTCCATCGTTTGTCTTTATGACAAATCCGACCGCGCCGCCGGTGTTCGTTATCAGCAGCTCGTCGCTGCCCGCGATGCTCGCATATATATTATCGATATCGACATCGACAGTGTAGCTCCATGTGCCGCTGACTATCGAGCCGCTGCCGTTGTCAATCTTGACAACGACCTTGCAGTCGTCATATTTGAGCGTAATGCTGCCCTTTGAGCAGTCCACTTTGACGCTCGGCATAGCTTCAAAGACTCTGTCGAGGTTCCCGACCGTTCCGACAGTCCTGCCGACCGGACCCTGATGCGCGTCCTTGGTATTCTGATCGTCCTGCTGCATCCTGACGTTGAGCGTCACTATAGTATAGTTGCCGTAGGCGACGGCGTTCGCCGAGATAAGATCGCTCGCCTTTATCTGCTTATATTTGCCCGGAATCGCAGTCACCGCTTTGCTGTTCGCCGCGAGAGCCGCCGAGGCGATTCCCGTGAACACGGTGAGCATACCTTTCTGGAAGTTGTTGCGCGGGGTATAATCAACGCGCTTTATGGACATATACTGCGTGGCATCTATACTGTTTGTGTTCGCCGCCGCAGCTTTATAATACCGGAGCACACGCGAAGTGTTCGTGGAGTTGAGCCCTTTATAGACATTGACGGTCTCGGTCTTTGTTCCGCCGGAACCGGTCGGACGCTTCACCGTTCTCGATTCGCTCGTCGGCTCGGCGGTTGTCAGCTCTGCAGGTTCGGTGGACTCAGAAATGTTTGCCGCATCCGTGATCGAAGGTTCGTCCGTGGAAGGCTCCGAATCGCCGTCATTCGTTCTGCACGCCGAAAAGGAAAAGAGCATAGCCGCCGCAAGCAAAAGTGCGGCAAATCTCATGAGCTTTTTGTTCATTCTTCTCCCTCCCGACAGATTTTATCTGAGTGTTGCACTTGATAGGCTTATATTTTAAGCTATTGAAGCAGGCAGGTCAAGAAAAATCTTATAAAAAAACATGGTAAAAAATTAATTTTTGATAAAGCCGCAGTTTATCAGTCATATGTCTCCAAGAATTGACAAAAACCGCCCGCCTGAAAAGACGGACGGCTTTGATTTTTTCAGATATCAGCCCTTAGCGGTGTAAGAGAAAGCGACGATACCCTTGAGGTTGTTAACGGAAACGATGGAGACCTTGATGCCGTTTGCATAGACATTGACGTCATATGCCCAGCTGCCCTCGACGATCTTGCCGGTGGTGTTGTCGATCTTGACAACGACCTTGCAGTTGGTGTAGGTCAGCTCAATCTTGCCGTCCTTGTAGTCGACGCTGAGTCCGAGCTCTCTGATAGCGTTATCGACATCGCCGAGAGTACCGACTGCGCAGCCGACGGAGCCGCTGTGGTTATCAGCCTTCGCACCCTGAACCTGATCCTTGACGTTGAAGGTGATGGTGGTGTAGTTGCCGCTGGTCACTGCGCTGGCGCTCTTCATGTGGCTCGCCTGCATGCCCGAGGGCTTGCCGGGGATATCGGTACGATCCTTGGAGTTCTTGTTAAGTGCGTTTGCAACGGGCTTCTGAGCTATCTTGAGCAGAGCACCGAGGCTGCCGTCGGCAGTGATGCTGCCCTTGAGAGCCATGTTCTGTCTGCCGCTCTTGAACTGCTTTGTAGCGATGACCGCCGCCTGATAAGCCTTGACGCAAGCTGCTGCATCCTTTGTGTTGAGACCCTTGGAGGGAGTTGTGCTGCTGCCCTTGGTCGGGGTCTTTGTATCAGAGGACTGAGGAGCCTTAGTCTCGATAACGGTGTGACCCTCTTTATCGGTGACTACCTCGGTCTCGACCTCGGAGGAAGTCTCTTCGGAAGAAGCGGTATCATCGGAAGCAGAAACATCTGCCGCCTGACCGGAGGTCTGAGCGTCACCGGCAGTTGTGTCGTTGTTTGTGTCATTCTTCTTGCACGCCGCGAACGAGAGAACGAGGACAGCGGCAAGGATTATTGCCAGAATCTTTTTCATCTTTTTTCACTCCTTATTAATTTATATATATCATTGTATAATCGTTGTTCCCATCAGTCAATAGACAAAAGATAAAATTTCGTTCAACAGCGGTAGTCCAAATTGTGTAAATGCATCATTATTGAAACACATCGGAGAAAAGTGTTTTGATTTTGGCGGCGCATGATTGTCCCGATGAAATTGAAATTATATGACCGCAAGTGAAAAGTCCTCCGCACGCATTGTGCAGAGGACTGAATTTCGCTTTTTGTTACGCGAGGATCTCGCCCATGAGACCGGGAGTTGCGCCTGCGGCGTTGGACTCATCGGTATCGATGTGCATTGCCAGAGCATACTTCGGGCTGACTCTGACGACAACATCGCCGAAAACGAGCGAGCGACCGTTGGAGTCGATCTTGACGCTGACTATCTGCTTGTCTTTAAGACCGTATTTCTCGGCGTCCTCGGGAGTTGCGTGGATATGTCTCTGCGCTGCGATAACGCCGCACTCGAGCTCAACCTCACCCTTGGGACCGACAAGCTTGCATGCGCCGCTGCCTGCGATATCGCCGCTCTCTCTGACGGGAGCGGTCACGCCGATGGAACGGGCATCGGTGAGCGAGAGCTCAACCTGATTCTCGGGACGCACGGGTCCGAGAATGGAGACTGCCGGGAAGCTGCCCTTCGAACCGACAACGGCAACGCGCTCGTTGCTCGCGAACTGACCGGGCTGAGAGAGCTCCTTCTTGACGGTCAGCTCATAGCCCTCGCCGAAGAGGATGTCAAGAGTTTCTCTGGTGACATGTACATGGCGCGCGGAAGTTTCAACAAGAACTTTCTTTTCCATTTTAAATATCCTTCTTTTTCACTTGATATGTTTGTAAATGCATTTTGAGGCAGGAAACTCCTGCCTCAAAACATTTGACTTTAATTCTTAATAAGCAATAGTGTAAGCCGACTCGGTGCGGAACGGAAGAACAACCGTGCTGCTGCCAAGCGGAAGATGTATTGTCCAGTTAAGAAGATAGTCAGCAGACTGAACCTTACCGGTTGCAGCATTGATCTTAACGGTAATGGTGCTGGAGGGATACTCCATCTTAACAGCGCCGCTGCCCTTTACGAAAGAGGGAACATTCTCGTCAATGGTGTGGGGAAGAATAACGCTGAAAGCCTTTGCCGCGTGACCGGTGCCATGCTGAACATTAGCGGATGCTGCGTCAGCAACAGTCTTGATGACTATGGTGTACACGCCGCCTGCCTCTGTGCAGCTTGCGCTCGCAACGTCAGCCGCGGTCAGCTTGCTCGACCAGGACTCGTTCTCAACCGGGAACTTTGCCTTCTTATCAGCAGCAGAGGTGTATGTAGCCGCGCCTTCGCCGTTCTTCTTGAGCTGGCTGTCAACGAAAGAATCTACGCCGCCAACGACCTTGGCTGCCGCAGCGATGCCCGAGGGAACGCCGGTAATGCTCTTACCGGGCTGAAGGGAGTTCTTAACAAACTTCTGGTTGACGCTCTTTGCGTTGGGCTTAACATCATTGATTGCCTTGTTGAAGTAAGCAACGATCTCAGCCTTTGTCGAGGGCTTGGAAGCAGTGGTGCTGCTGCCGCCCTGGCTGCCGCTGCTCTGAGTGTTCTTCTCAGTCGCGGGAGCAACGGTGTTGCCGGAAGCGTCGGTCTGAGCCTCGGTGGACTCGTCGCCGCTGACGGACTCAGCTTCGCTGGACTCGTCGTTTGCAATCGTCTCGCCGTTTGCCGAGGTGTTTGCTTCACCCGTGGTGGTGTCGCCGTTGTCCTTATCCTTCTTGCAGGCTGCAAAAGCAAAAACGAAGCAGAGAGCAAGGACAAGAGCTATGATCTTCTTTGTCATTTCAGTTACCTCCGAAAAAATTTTTCTTCATTTCAGCGCGCTTATACAGGTGTCGTTTTGGGGCGTATGAGCCCCCGAAAAACAGTCTCCTGCCTGCGCGGTCAAATTCATTATAAAATAAAAACGTCCAAAAATCAATGGAAAAAACAAGATTTATGAAAGATTTATCTTTTTAAAAGCTTTGCTCAAAGAAAATGTCCGCCAGCTCTTGATTGACGGGCGTTTTTCTGCAATAATATAGTGTATATATTTACCTACAGAAACGGAGTGCGGTTTAATGACTGATAACGAAAGACTCGCCGATCTCCTGTTCGGCTCAAACGGGCTGACGCCGGAGGACTGCGAGCTGAGATTTCCCCCGCGCGAGCTGCCCGAGGGTGCGCGCGTGACCCGATTCTCGCCGAGTCCGACGGGGTATCTCCATATAGGCGGACTGTTCGGCGCGCTCGTCGATTTTCTTACGGCGAGGGTCAGCGGCGGACTTACTTATCTGAGAATCGAGGACACGGACAAGAAGCGCGAGGTCGCCGACGGCGTGTCCGCGATAATCAACGGATTCAAAAATTTCGGTCTCGAATTTGATGAGGGCGTGACCGGATTCGACACGGAGAAGGGTGCTTACGGTCCTTATACCCAGAGCAAGCGCGTTGAGATCTATCACGCGGTCGCCAAGCGTCTTGTGCAGGAGGGCAAGGCATACCCCTGCTTCTGCACGGCGGACGAGCTCGCCGCTATCCGCGAAGAGCAGGAGAAAAGCGGCGCGGCGATAACCGGATATTTCGGCAAATGGGCGAAGTGCCGCGACCTGAGCTTTGACGAGCAGAAGAGACGCATCGAGGCTGGCGAGCCCTATGTGCTCCGCTTCCGCTCCGAGGGCGACGAGAACAAGAGAATCGTCTTTGACGACATGATCCGCGGCAAAATTGAGATGCCGGAGAATATAATCGACGAGGTGCTTTTGAAGAGCGACGGCGTGCCGACCTATCACTTTGCGCATGTCTGCGACGACCACTTCATGCGCACGACACATGTCATCCGCGGTGAGGAGTGGATATCCTCCGTCCCGAAGCACATCGCGCTGTTCAAGGCGTGCGGCTACAGAGTGCCGAAATACGCGCACACTCCGCAGGTCATGAAGATAGACGAAGAGACGGGCGCAAAGCGCAAGCTCTCGAAGAGAAAGGACCCCGAGGCGGCGGTCAGCTACTTTGTCGAGCAGGGCTATCCCAAGGAGAGCGTTATCGAATACATTATGACGCTGCTCAACTCGAACTTTGAAGACTGGCGCAGGGCGAATCCCGCGGAGGACTGCTGGAAGTTCCCCTTCAATCTCAAGAAGATGAGCGTGAGCGGATGCCTGTTTGACATGGCGAAGCTCAACGACGTGAGCAAGAATATCATCTCGCACATGACGGCGGACGAGGTGCTCGGCAATATACTGAACTGGGCGAAAGAATATGACGAAAAGCTATATAAGCTTCTCGACTCTGACCGCGATTTTGCGCGCGGCATATTCTCGATAGACCGCGACTGCCCGAAGCCGCGAAAGGATATCGCAAACTGGGAGCATGTCAAGGACTTCGTCTCGTATTTCTACGATGAGATCTACACCCCCGACTACACCCTGCCCGAGAATATCAGCGCAGGCGATGCGGCGGCGATACTGCAAAAATACATCGGCGAGTTTGACATAAACGACGACAAGGACGCATGGTTTGCGCGCATCAAGGCGATGTGCGAGCCGCTCGGCTACACGCCCAACGTCAAGGAATACAAAAAAGATCCCACGGCGTTCAAGGGTCATGTCGGCGACCTTTCGACCGTTATCAGAATCGCAGTGACTTCGCGCCGCAACACGCCCGATCTTCATTCGATAATCAGGCTGCTCGGCGAGGACAGAGTCAGAGCGAGACTCGCTGCGGCGCTCGCACACTACAAGGAGGAGAACTAAATGGCGGACAGCACCAATCTCAATTCAAATTTTATCACTGATTTTATAGACGAGGATCTTGCAAACGGGGTCAACACCCGCGTGCAGACGAGATTCCCTCCGGAGCCCAACGGCTATCTGCACATCGGTCACGCAAAGGCGATATGCATCGACTTCAGCATCGCGGAAAAATACGGCGGAGTGTGCAATCTCCGTCTTGACGACACGAACCCCTCGAAAGAGGATGTCGAATATGTCGACGCGATAAAAGAGGACATTGAGTGGCTCGGCTACAAGTGGAACGAGGTTTACTACGCATCGAGCTATTTCGATTTTCTCTATGAGTGTGCGATAAAGCTCATCAAAGAGGGCAAGGCGTATGTCTGCGACCTGTCGCCCGAGGAAATACGCGAATACCGCGGCACTCTTACAGAGCCCGGCAAAAACAGCCCCTACCGCGACCGCTCGGTCGAAGAGAATCTCGACCTCTTCCGCCGCATGACCGAGGGCGAATTTGCAAACGGCGAAAAGGTTCTGCGCGCCAAGATAGACATGGCGAGCCCGAACATCAATATGCGCGACCCGGTCATCTACAGAATCGCACACGTCTCCCACCATCAGACGGGCGACAAGTGGTGCGTCTATCCGATGTATGACTTTGCCCATCCCCTCTCCGACGCCGCGGAGAAGGTCACATATTCCCTGTGCTCGCTCGAGTTCGAGAACCACAGACCGCTCTACAACTGGTTCATCGACGCTATCGGCTTCAAAGAGCCGCCGCGCCAGATTGAGTTCGCGCGCCTGAACCTCAACTACTGCGTGACGAGCAAGAGGAAGTGCCTCGAAATGGTTCAGACCGGCGTTGTCAACGGCTGGGACGACCCGAGAATGGTCACTCTCTGCGGTATGCGCCGCAGGGGCTATCCCGCCGCCGCGATACGCGATTTCATAAGCCGCGTCGGCGTTGCGAAGGCATACAGCGTGGTTGACTACGGTCTGCTCGAAGCGTGCGTCAGGGACAATCTCAATCAGAATGCTCCGCGCACCATGGCGGTTCTAAATCCGCTCAAGCTCGTTATCGACAACTACCCCGAGGGCAAGACCGAAGATATAGAGGTCGAGATAAATCCCGACAAGCCCGAGCTCGGCCGCCGCAAGGTCACATTCTCCCGCGAGCTCTTTGTTGAGCGCGAGGACTTTATGGCTGAACCGGTAAAAAAATATTTCAGACTCTTCCCCGGCAACGAAGTGCGTCTCAAGAGCGCATATTATGTGACCTGCAACTCATATGATACCGATGAAAACGGCGAAGTCACCTGCCTGCACTGCACCTACGACCCCGAGAGCCGCGGCGGCGAGACGCCCGACGGCAGAAAGGTTCGCGGCACCCTGCACTGGGTCAGCGCGGCGGACAATGTGAAGGCTCAGGTGCGCCTCTATGACCGCCTGTTCAACACCGAGAACCCCGCAGGCGAGGACGGAAACGGCGACTATCTCCGGAACATCAACCCCGATTCGCTCAAAATTATCGACGGATGCCTGCTCGAGGGCGGACTCCGCGACGCAAAGCCGGGCGACACATTCCAGTTCATGCGCCAGGGCTACTTCTGCGTCGACAAGGACAGCACTCCGGGCAATCTTATCATAAACCGCACCGTTGCGCTCAACTCCTCGTGGGATAAAAAGAAGAAATAAGCAAATAAGAAAGGTCGGTCAGGATGAAAGCTCTCAACAGAATTGTGACGGCTCTGCTGGCGATTGCAGTGTTCCCCGTCGCATATTTCACGGATCTCGTAACCGTCTATATGCATGCGACTATCTATGATTCAAACATTGTAGAGAATCTGAGCGTCAAACGCATCATCGAGCTTTTCACGGGAGACGGTCTTTTCGCCGACCTCGTCAAAGGCGGCGCATCCGAGCTCCCGGACGGACTTTTGAAATTCAAGGGCAATTTTATCGCCTTTGCTGTATTCTTTGCTGTTGCCCTGCTCGTCGCGCTCGCGACTGTTATAGTTGCTGCGGCGACTAACTCGCGCAAGGCGACCGCTTCGCTCGGCGCGGCTGGTCTTCTGAGCATTATAGGCATGAGGATAGCGTTCTCCGCCGTCTCTTCGGCGGTCAAAGCTGGCACGCTGACCCTCGGCTCGCTGACCGACATGTCGTTCATGAATCTCTTCGGCAAGATAGTGCTCGTCACGATGAGCACGGCGCCGGCGGTGATGACGGTTCTGTTTTTGGCAATACTCATCTGGAACGTCGCGTTTATCGTAATCGACCTCGGCGAGGAACAGCCGAAGAAGAAAGCAAAGCACGCGAAGAAAAAATAAAAAATGAGGAGTCGGATTTCCGGCTCCCTTTTTTTCAGCAAACAAACTATCGTCAATTTAAATTTTATCGGCTATCGCCGATAGCGGACAGCCGCAAGGGCTGTCTATACAAAGTGCGTTGTCCGAAAATCACAGAAAATTTAAAGGCGAACGAAGTGTGTAGTGTAGTAACATAGTT
>DJQG01000030.1 GCA_002438685.1 Ruminococcaceae bacterium UBA6392
GGTCGCCGCACCCTACAAGTTGAGCGCAAAAAAATGTGCAGATTTCGCGGCAGCTCATCTCGCAGTGGTGCCAAATGGATTTAGAAACAAATCCAATTTGTCAAACCACTAACGGCTTTGGGAGCTATTTTTACATCTAAAACTCAGAAAAACAGTAAAAATTTAAAGAATAACGATAAATATTTATTGACAATCTTAAAAAGTTTTGCTACAATAGCCTCGAAAACCAAAGGAAAGAGGTATGTAAAATGACGGACATCAAGAGAATGAAAACAGAAAAAATCGTTCTCAACGGACTCGTTATTATAGGCATCGTGCTGACCGTGCTCGCGCTTCTCGGCACACCGTTTATTATTGCCGCGGTTATAAAAGCGGGTGAATTTTCGGCTCTGCCGCCCTACACATGGATTCTGACCACCGCTTCGGTCTATGTCTGCGCCGTGCCGTATATGGCGGCGCTCATTGAACTCAAGCTCATTTGCTCACGGATTTTCACGGACAAGGCGTTTTCACTCGGTACGGCAAAGAAGTTTCGCAATATCGGCATTTGCGCCTTTGTTGAACTGCTCGTCTTCGCCGTCGACCAGGCTGTGCTCTGCTCGATGCTCGGCATATATGAACTCATGGGGCTCTACTATCTGCCGGTTTTCGTGTTCGCGTTCGTCTGTGTCGTCGCGGGAGTCCTCGCGTTTGCGATGGGCGGCGTGTTCAGGCGCGCGGCGGTCATCAAAGAAGAAAACGACGAGATATTTTGACGGCGGGGTGACGGCATGATAGTTATAAATCTGGATGTTATGATGGCAAAAAGAAAAATATCGCTCACCGAGCTTGCCGACAAACTCGGCATGACGATGGCGAATGTTTCAAACTTCAAGAACCACAAGGCAAAGGCTTTTAGATTTTCCACTCTCGATTCCCTCTGCGATATTCTCGACTGCCAGCCGGGCGATCTGCTCGAATATGTCCCGGGGGAGAGCGAAAAAAAATGAGAACGCGAAAAATAGCTTATATTATAGCGACAATGTGCCTGCTTGTGCTTTCGCTCTCTGCATGCACATTCAAGAGCAAAGACCCGGTCATAGCCTCGCTCGGCAGGGCGATGTCGGTGCAGAGATACAGCGTCAGCGGCTTCGGCGATTCGACTGGCTACGGAATCTACACTTTCCCCGGCGCGAAGCTCGAAGATAGCGAATATTTCAAGCCCGTGACCGCCGAGAGCAAGAATGAACTGCTCGGATATATCAACAATTTTGAGAACTGGGTCAATGTCACGCGCGAGGGCGATGACGACAACGCGCTTGTTGTGAACTATCATTTTTCGTGCGCCGATATCGACGAGAGCGATTATCTCTATATCAGCGACCGCGATGGAGAGGCGATAGGCGAAGGCGTCTATTCAAGGTGCGACAGCTATAATGTCTACTTCTTCGATTCGCAGACCACAACGCTGTATTATTTCCACAATAATATATAACAGGAAAAAATAATTGAGGTTTTTCGGTCCGTTTCTGCGTTTTCACGGTTGAAAATTATGTGAAAATGCATTAAAATAGATGTAGAATCTATGAGGAGGACTGACTATGGAAAGCTTCAGACATATGCCTCTTGAGAACATACAGAACTGCCGCGACCTCGGCGGATATCCGATAAAGGGCGGCGGCTTTACGAAATACGGCAGGCTGCTGCGCTGCGGCAGACCGCGCGCGTCAACGCCGAGTGATATGGATTTTTTCCGCGAATACGGGATAAAGAATGTTTTCGACCTGCGCGGCGATTCCGAGGCGATATCCATGCCGTCGGAGTTTGCCGATTATCCGGGCGTGAATTACTATCATTTCTCCCTGCTCGAAATAAACCCCGCGTCGCCGCATATGGAGATGTCGATGCCGGAGGTGTATGTCATAAGCCTCAACGAGTGTAAGGGCAACTATGCGCGCCTGTTTTCCGAGCTGTCGTGTGTTGACGCTCCGTCGATGTTACACTGCTTCCTCGGCAAGGACAGAACCGGCATAACCGCCGCGCTGATACTGCATTTAACGGGCGTGTATTTTGAGGATATCGTCGCGGATTACCGCATATCCTCGACCTATCTCGAACCGTTTTACCGCCGCGAGATGGAGCGGAAAACGGGGATTGTCCATGAGAGCGACATGGCGCATCTCGGCTCCCCATCGGAAAACATAACCGCCGTGTTTGAATATCTCTCACGTCGCTACGGCTCGGTCGAGGACTATTTCCTCTCCGCAGGTCTTACTTCGGACGAGATAGACGCAGTCGGCAGAATACTCAGATAAATATTTTCAACAACAAAACCCTCCGTCAGGCGATCTCGACGGAGGGTCAATATTTTATTTAACAGATCAGACCGATGCGAGGAAGGTATCGGTATCGGTGATCTCCGCGCCGTAGGTGTCCTTGAGATACTTCAGACCGTACTCATAGTCCTCGGCGGTGAAGGAATTTGTCGCGTCTTTTATAACGACAATGTCGTAGCCAAGCTGATAAGCGTCGGCGGAGGTGTGGCGCACGCACATGTGGGTGTGCAGTCCGGTCACAACAACGGTATTGACGCCGAGCTCTTTGAGCAGGAGGTCAAGGTCGGTGTGGAAGAAACCGCTGTAGCGTCTCTTGGGAACGACATAGTCGCTCTCGCAGAGTCCGAGCTCGGGAATGACCTTTGCGCCCTCGGTGCCCGCTATCGCGTGGTCGCCCCAGAGCTTGAGCTCATGGTCGATGCCCTTGAGATGAGCGTCGTTGCAGAAGATGACCGGTATGTTCTTCTCCCTTGCGCCGTTGAGCAGCTCTGCGGTCTTGGGGACTATTGCAAGACCTCTGTCGCATTTGAGCGCGCCGGTGACGAAGTCGTTGAGCATATCAACGACAAGAATCGCGTACTTCTTTTCCATAATATTTACAACTCCTTGTGTGTTATGATTAAATTATACCGATTTAATCTTTTGGTGTCAATGACGATAAACACAAAGAAAACACTCTTTTACAACAGGCATTTGTGTGATATAATTATTATATCGATTTCCCGGGAAATATGGAGCGCTTATGCTGACATCGACTGCTTTTCATACGCAGACCGGCAGATAAATAAAAAAGGAGAAAATATGAAA